>DAIPML010000039.1:15452-17433 GCA_036768735.1 Clostridiales bacterium
TCAGACATTTGGGTGCCTTTACAGGAACCGAAAACCAACCAGTTATATGTATTTTCAAACATATTGTAGTTTACGCCAAAAGGATAAAAATAAGACATATGCTGAACGTCTATATCCACATAAGTTCTGTCAAATTCACCATGGGCACAGGTATCAATAAAAAGCCGGGTTGGATCAATTTCTTTGGTAACCTTTGCAATATGCGCTACCTGAGGATTTGTTCCGGGATGCCTGATTTCATTTCCCATACAATAAACCATCAATGACGGATGGTTTCTAAGCTTTAAAATTGCGTCAATCCAGTCTTCTTCGTTTATAAGCTCGCCTGCGTCATTCATCATGGTTCTTTCTTTTTGGTACTTACCAAAATATTTGCGTATCTCAACATGTATGAAAATACCGAGTCTGTCAGCAACCTCAAAGCATTCTTCCGACGGAATTCTAGAATGGAAGCGTATGAAATTAAACCCATAATCTTTAGCAGCTCTTATGTTTTTCTCATAATACTCATGAATCGGAAGATTTTCAAGGTTTGGGTGGTCGTGAGCTTCGCGTCCCCGGATATATCCTCTTATATAGAATTTTTCATTATTAACGAATATATCGTTACCTAAAACATGAATTTTTCTCATTCCAAAATCTTCACAGATCTCAATCTCCTGACCGTTAATGGTTAAAACCATCTTCAGAGAATATAGATGCGGAGAGCTTGTACTCCACAATATCATGTCATCGAACTTAATTTCGAACTGACCTTTGTTTTTAGGGATCAAGACCGTTTCACCTGTACATACAACTTTATTATTACTTTCTGCAGACCATTTAACATGGGTCAGACCGTCTGGTACGGTAAACGATACCAAAGCTTTTGAATTGTCAATATCAGGAACGATAAATAAATCATTAAGAATATTGTTTTTCATCTCACATCACCTTTTCATGGTTAAAATTTAATTATATCAAGTGAACTACCACCACTAAGCACCTTCCAGCTACAGCTCTGTCTTCCCTGTTCTGAAAAACGCAGCGGACGTCTTGCCATTTATATAAGAAAAAATTTATTTAAATTTCCAATTCGGTGTTTCCGGCAGGTTTTCAATAAATTCTTCTATTAAACTGTTTTCATATTCCTCAGTATACTGACCCGAAATGAATCTGCTGAAAGCTTCAACATAAAACCTCTCCCAAGAGCTTTCTTCATTACCCGAGTTAATGGGATAAAAATGTACGCCGTTTATTTTTGCCGCCTCAAGGTCGCCCATGGCATCTCCTATTTTTAATACACGATTCTTGTCATAGCCACCCTTTGATATTGCTATACCAATACACTGAGCCTTTGTTCCGTGCTCTTGACCAAACACGTATTTCATATATTTTATGAGGTTATGCTCCTTCCATTCTCTTTCCAATGCTTCAATTGGGGTTGAAGACACAACAACAGCATCGGCATATTGGCCTATTTTCTGTAGGCTTTCCCGAACAAACGGAAATGGCGGAACATCATGAACTATTTTCTTTATCGTTGAGTTCACAGCTTTCGACCATTTTAGCGATGTTTTCAAAATGTCATTATCATGTTTTTTAATTTCAACCTCTAAGGTAGGGTTTCCGGGAGCTGTTTCAGTATCCAACCATTTTTGCAATGGCTCTAAATCAGGCACTTTAAACCCTCTCCCTGCAACTGCTTTCCTCTGTCCAAGTAAGTCAAATGCTTTAACCAGAGCATGGAACCTGTTTACACCTCTCCATTTTGAATAAAGATTAACAAACTCCCAGGTTTCCCGCGCATATTTTGATATGGGCTGAAACCCCCAGACATCAATCAAATTGGGGATAAAACACTCCTTATGCTTAATTTCCATGGCGTCAAATGCACATCCGTCTGAATCGATACAGATTAAAAAATCCTTATTAACTTCAAACTCTTTCATTTATTTCATCCTTTATTCTGATAATTTAAAATCCTAAATAAATTCTTTAT
>DAIPML010000387.1:0-2304 GCA_036768735.1 Clostridiales bacterium
AGATAGCATCGAGTATCAGAATGCTTATGAAAAAGTTTGCAAACACTTAAAGTGTACCCCTTGTCAAGGACATTTTGGGTTTTTAATATTCCAATCACATAAGTATTTTGTTATACTAACCTTGCTTTACCACAATGGAGGATAGGGCAACGCTGAGGAGCGACCTGAGCGCCATTGTGGGTTTATAAGGGAGGCGGTGTATAATCAGCACTGCTTCTTTTTTCTTTGGTTCATTACTGCCTCCACTGCCTCCCTGGAAACCAAAGCGTAAACCCTCGGGGTGTGGGGCAGAGCCCCGCTTTCAATCATCACCTTTTGCTTTTGGTATTGTTAAAGGATAATCACCTGTAACGAGATACTTGTAATACTCTCTCGGAGCTAATCTTGCCAAATCCCATTGGTATCGATCGTTGTTGTAATAGTCAGTCCAGTCGCTGATCACTTGGTGAATTTCTTCAAAAGTTGTGCACTCCGAAATGTCAATTTCATCTTTCATGTGACCATAAAAGGATTCCTGCGGAGCATTATCCCAACAGTTTGCCTTTCGAGACATCGACTGCCTCAGTTCACTGTCTTTTATCAACTGGATAAACTTTATACTTGTGTAGTGTACCCCTTGATCCGAATTAATCAGAGTCTCGGCTGTCAAAGAGACACCATATTTTTCAATGAGTTGGTACACAGTTTCCAGAACAAAATCAATTTCGAGAGATTCACTCAGTACCCATGCCAGCAGCTCTTTTGTACAAGCGTCGATGATGGTAGACATATAGCACCGTGGCGCCTTCCCGTTAATGATGTAGGTAATATCCGTTAGTAGAACAGTACGGGGACCGTGTGATTCAAATTCCCGGTTCAGCAGGTTTGGGGCAACATTGCTGGTTTTTAACGCTTTGGCTATTCTTCGGTACGGATTTGCCTTGCGAATAGGACATAAAAGTCCATACTTCTTCATCAAACGTCGAATTTTCTTAATGTTCATGTGCATCGGAGGATCCAAATGAAGAAGTCGCATATAAATACCGCGGGCTCCCTTGTCGTAGCCACGAAACTGATAAGCCTCCAGAATCATTAGAAAATCCTTTTGGTCTTGTTCTTCACGCTGTCGTCTTAGGTCTTCTGTTTCAAGGTAATGGTAGTATCCAGACCGCGAAACACCAGCAGCAGCACACAACCAGGTAATATTGAGCAAGTTGTTGTCTCGCTGGGTCATCTCTTGAATGATCGCATATTTGGAGGATGCGGGGATATTCATCATTCCGTAACCTCCCGGCCTAAAGATACAATTTTTTTTAAAAACTCTATCTCTTGTTCTTTATATGCCAACTGCTGCTCAAGAAATTTAATTCTACCCTCCGGAGTTATATAACCATCCAGATATTTGTTATAGGTATCTAAATCACGAAATCCCTTTCCAGCCTTAACTTCATTTCTGATCATACCCTTAAGCCCATTCATTCGAATCTCACCAAGTATATCTGGATCAATACCCATCTCGGTAACGATGTTTCTCGGCTTTTTTCCTGCTAAGATAGCTTCCCAGAATTTCTTTTTAAATTCAGCTGTAAAATGTACGATGCTGGGAGATACATCTAAAACATATGAGCTTGCGCATAGATGATTCATTTCCTCTTCGGTAAATTTTTTGTTAGCCATATTTATTCCTCCAATCCATCTAATGTTTATTCTATTACCTATCTGGATTGGAATCAAAAACTCTTATGTCCGAAACGAAGGGTTTCAAAAACTTGATTGTCCAAAACTAAGGATTTTTAAAACACACTTGTCCGAAGCTAAGGGTATTTGAAAACTGCTACTGTCTATTCTATAGGGTACATTTTAGAATTATGGGGGAAATTTTATAGAAATTCTACAACCATATGGCTTTTTGCAGGTTTTTCTTAAATACTTATTGGCTTCGGTGTTATTTGCATTGATTCTTTCCGTATTATTTTCCAGGGCAAGAACATTAGAAGCGAAAGAAACGGTTAAATTTCAGACGATTGCTGAAAACAAGACTTTTTCCCTTCCAATAGCTCCAATTATATTTGCTGCAATTTCAGTGATTGCATTGATCATGCTGCCTCCACAACCTCAAAGTGGATATATGGCAATTGTAACTGAAATAAAAGGACATGATACCAGAGGTGATATTTTAAGAGATGCAGGCTATACAACTGGAGCAATTAAAGAATATGATACAGCATTGTCAGCTCTTTATTCCCTGCAATCTTATCTTATGCAAAGGAAAGCGATTCTTTCCCAAAATGGAATTCTTAGAAATGAAGGTATTAATTTTATGAC
>DAIPML010000388.1:0-2288 GCA_036768735.1 Clostridiales bacterium
CGAGCAGCAAACGAAGTTTGCGACCAGCCCCGGTTGCATGGGCGAGCAGCAAACGGAGTTTGCGACCAGCCCCGTTTCAAGGAGGTTGGGGACATATAAGCCTCATTATATGTATTATATCAATTTTAGCATACAATTGTGAACACAGCTATCCAGACATTCAATCCTTGATGTCAAAGTTGAATTGGTTTACTATATATTTATGAAAATATAGTTATTAAAAAATATCCGGAGGATTTAACATGCAGGGTAAAAAGAAAGGTCTTACTCATATTTACACCGGTGATGGAAAAGGAAAGACAACAGCAGCTATTGGTCTTGGCATCCGAGCAGTGGGGCATGATATGAAGGTTTTAATCGCACAGTTTCTAAAAGGTCGCTATACTGGTGAATTAGAGGTTTTAAAGAAGCTTGGCAATAATTTTTTGGTTATAAGACACAAAGAAATAAAAAAATTCACCTGCGATATGACTGAGGATGAAATCAATGAGCTGAAAACAGAGGTAGTTGCTTTGTTTAAACGTGTTATAAATGAAGCAGACACAGGTAATTGGGACATGATTATTCTGGATGAAATAATGGCATCCGTATCTCTTGGTTTTATTTCTTCCGGGAAGCTGCTGCAGTTTATTAAAAGTAAACCTGAGTGCCTTGAGCTGGTCTTAACAGGAAGAGAGGCAGGGGCTGAATTAATTGCGGCTGCAGACTATGTTTCAGAAATAAAAATGGTAAAGCACCCCATGCAGATGGGTATTAACGCAAGATCAGGCGTTGAGTTCTAAGAACTCGACATGTGCCACATACTCTATTTAATGAAGCTGCAAACTTGGAAGCTGCAGTGTATATCGTTTCAAATGAGTCTATATACTCTTTTTAAATGAACTTGGAGAAAAAAGAACAAGCATTGGGAATATTTCAAGCCTGCCTGCAATCATGCAAAAGGAAAGCAGGATTTTGCTGAACCCTGAAAAAGCTGAAAAGTTTCCCATTGGACCGACGTCTCCTAAGCCGGGACCAACATTAGAAATTACGGCAGCAACTGAAGTTACAGTCGTAACAAGGTCAAAGCCATCTAAAGAAACCAAAATAACAGCGGATACAAACACTATAATATATACAAAGAAAAATGCCATTACGTTGGTTAAAACGCCATTATCCACCGATTTTCCATCTATTTTTACAGTATGCACAGCTCTTGGGTGACGTATATTCATAATTTCTCTTTTTACGATCTTAAACATAAGAACAAATCTGATACATTTCATTCCACCGCCTGTTGAACCTGCACTGGCGCCAATAAACATAAGTACAACAAGGATTATTTTGCTGAATACCGGCCAGAGGTTGAAATCTCTAGTTGAAAAGCCGGTTGTTGTTATAATTGAGCTAACTTGAAACGAGGAATATCTGACACTTTCCCCGACAGAGAATAATCCATTCAAGGATAAGTCTGCGGTAATGAGCAGTATGGCAATAAGTACAGTTCCCAAATAAAAACGGAACTCCTGATTCTTAAAGAAAGCTCGAATATTACCCTTTATTAGTTGAAAATACAGACTGAAATTTACACCGAATAAAAACATGAATACAGTTATGATAACCTCGATAAATACATTACCATAAGCTCCAACGCTTAAGTTCCTGCTGGAGAAGCCACCCGTACCTGCTGTTGAAAAAGCATGAACCAATGCATCATACGGGGACATGCCTGAAAAGAGGAGAGCGGAAACTAATATTGCTGTCATCACTATATAAATTGTGTATAATATTTTAGCTGTCTGCCCGAGTTTTGGAACAAGCTTTTCCGTGCTGGGCCCGGTGCTTTCAGCTTTCATGACATGGAAAAAACTCGCTCCTACGGAAGGTAAAACAGCAAGTGTTAAAACAAGTACACCCATGCCACCCATCCATATAATAAAATGCCTCCAAAACAGTACTCCCATGGGCATCCCTTCTATTTGCTTTAAAATTGTGGACCCTGTAGTGGTGAATCCCGAGGAAGTTTCAAAAAAAGCATCAATAAATGAGGGTATCGCTCCGCTGAACACAAAGGGCAAAGAGCCAAAAAGAGATACTGTAATCCAGCTTAAGGCTACAAATGCAAAACCGTCACGAGCATAAAAATTCTTATTATCTGCCTTTATCCGGTACATTAAAAACCCAAAAAGAAAGCATGTCAAAATTGAATAAACTAAGGCCATAAAGTCTTTGTCACCGTAAATAGCGCTTACGAGAAGCGAAGGGATCATACAAATAGCTTCAACCACTAAAACAATGCCAAGACTTTT
>DAIPML010000040.1:0-2106 GCA_036768735.1 Clostridiales bacterium
TCTCTTAACCGTCGTTCTGTCGCTCTTAACCGTCATTTTACCGTCTTTACTTTTACCATCATAACTAGCGTTTTTATTGATTTACTGGCGTTTAAATTTTTCTTCTTTTGCGAGCAAGGAGCTGTATCCAACGAATCATTAAGAGTACGAATAAAGAGCTGCCAAGATATCCGAACATTGGATATATTACATCGATCATGTTTGAAAAACCTTGGTTTGCCAAAGGAACAGCAAGTATACCCATGCAGATATTAAGCACCCACCGAGGCTTTTTTGTGATTTGCTCGAAGTGTTCAACACAGCAGTATCCTGATGATATTGCTGTAGTTATAAGCGCAAAAGCAAGAATAAATGAATATATTATAAAATCCCACTTTCCAGAAATTATCGAAAGCTCAACCATCGGAAGCTCTGTGTTACGGACAGTTTTCAAATTAATAAATAAAGCTTGATTTAGAACCCACATTGCGAAAAATAGTGCTGTACCACCCAAAATACCAGAGTATATACTTGTTTTTCGAGTTGTTAACAATGGATACATACTGCTCATTACCAAAACATTCAAAATGCTGTTATAGCAGACATATAAAAACGCAAATACCAGCCAATTATTTGTGATACTTGTACCTAACGAAAAAACTGCTTGACTTCTGAGTATTACTTTTACACCCAAATACAGCATTCCACTAATCATTAAGGGAGTTAATATTTCACTGACCGCAAGGATACCTTTTATACTGAAGGATATCAGGAAGGTACAGAGCATTGACATGAGTATTACTCCTAAGGTGTATGAAAAGCCGGTAATCCTGTTCCATAAGGCTGCTGCACCCGCTATCATAATAATATAAACACAAAAAGAAAAAAGCAGCGTCATATACTCAAAAAACTTCCCTACGTGGCTACCACCAAGGAGCTTCAGTAATTCTCTGCTGTTTTTTATTTTATGAAAATACACAATATCCAGTACAGCCAATGCAACAACTAAAAATAAAACTCCCGAAATTAAAACTCCAATAAAGCTTTTAATCTCAAACCTCGTAAAAAACTTTAAAATTTCCTGTCCTGATGCAAATGCAGCTCCGATTGTTGTTGCAACATAAACACTTGATATCTTGATAACATTGCTAAACTTGGTTTTCATGAAGCCCCCGACATATAAGGTCATTCCTAATTATATGAAGGCTTCTCTTTGTTAATAACCACTCTCCTCAGACACACTTTTGTCATCTCCGCAGATTACAGGAGTTGATGAAAAGCCGTTTCCAAGTCTTTGAACACCCATATCTAAAAAAGCTTTAGCCTGTTCTGCATTACGGATTCCTCCTGAGGCCTTCACTTTTATTCTACCACCGGAAGCATCCAGCATTGTTTTAACAGCTTCAAATGTAGCACCACTACCATAAAAGCCGGTGGACGTCTTAACGAAATCTGCTCCTGCACGTATTGCACATTCTGTTGCTTTTGCTATTTCATTATCTGTGAGCTGCGATGTTTCAAGAATAACTTTAAGAGGTACTTTTTTAGGTATTGTTACATCAGATACGGCTTTTATATCTTCATAAACCTGCTCCCAAAGCCCGGAGCGGATGTATCCGTAGTTCACCACCATATCAATTTCGTGAACACCTTTTTTAATGTAATACTCCGCTTCTATTGCTTTCACTTCTGATAGCGTGCTACCATGCGGAAAAGCAAGAACACAAGACACCTCTGTCTCTGTCCCCTTGCACATATCAACAGCCATATCAATATCACAAGGCTTAACGCAAACAGTTTTAACCCTATAATCAATTCCAAGTTGTATAGCTTTGGCTGCTTCTTCCCGAGTCATTTCAGGTTTTAAAACCGCATGATCAAGATAACGGTTATATTCGTAATTTTTCATGTAATTCACCTCAATCTCATTTTTTTATGCATTAATTTGTTATAGAATTATTTCATTCTATACAATCAGATAAATATTAAATATTTTGTTTCTTCCCAATTAAGACATATAAATCAACCCATATAACCTGTAACACATGTAACCTGTAACACATGTAACCTGTAACACATGTAACCTGCAACACATGTAACCTGCAACACATGTAACCTGCAACCAAT
>DAIPML010000040.1:2206-17302 GCA_036768735.1 Clostridiales bacterium
CCTGCTGCTTTTTCTGTTCTTCTTTTCGTCTTTCAGCTTCAGCCTTTTGCTGTTCTAGCGCTTGCCTATGCTCTTCTTTTTCAGCCTCTTCCTTTTTCTTTAATTCTTCCTGCTGCTTTTTCTGTTCTTCTTTTCGTCTTTCAGCTTCAGCCTTTTGCTGTTCAAGCGCTTGCTTATGCTCTTCTCTTTCTGCCTCTTCCTTTTTCTTTAATTCTTCCTGCTGCTTTTTCTGTTCTTCTTTTCGCCTTTCAGCTTCAGCCTTTTGCTGTTCAAGCGCTTGCTTATGCTCTTCTCTTTCTGCCTCTTCCTTTTTCTTTAATTCTTCCTGCTGCTTTTTCTGTTCTTCTTTTTGTCTTTCAGCTTCAGCCTTTTGCTGTTCCAGTGCTTGCTTACGCTCTTCTCTTTCTGCCTCTTCCTTTTTCTTTAACTCTTCCTGCTGCTTTTTCTTTTCTTCATTGCTTTCCTGATTCTCTTTGAGGATTTCAACAGCTGCTATCTGCTTTTTGCTCTCATCCAGCTTTTTAATTAACTCATTAACCGGTATATCCACTAAATCATTTTTGTCTAAACCAATTCCACTCTCTATTACCTTTTCGATAATATTATTCTTGCCCGGAGATAATCCTTTTTTCAATGAAGTATTGTGTTCTTCGGTATCAAAGGTCATCACTTCAATATTATCGGTTACTTTTTCACGTATTGTGATCTGTGTTCTTTCATTCAACTTCTCGTCTTCAGATGATATGCTAATGAGGACATCTCCCTCACCATTGATATACCCAAGATTTTTTGCAGAATTAATAATTCTGTTTATACCACTTTCATAGGTTTGAGCCTTAAGGGATACTGTCTCAACCAGCTTCCACCCATCGTCGTTTAATGAATTTATAGATATAATTCTTTGAAAGCAATTAACAGACAATTCTAACGATGGGTTAATGTCGATGCTTATATACTGAACAGGGTTTTTCCATGCATATACTCCTATTCCTATGCTAGCAACTAATAAAACCGATGCAGCCATTGACACCAGCTTTCGTATATAAAAATCTGAGGAACTTATGGTGTCATTAACATTCACAACTGACCCTATTTCAAGCTCAAAAGTTGATTTTATCTTTTTAATGCTACCATCAGATAAAAGAATCACAGAATTATCATTACTCTTCTCTATTATGATACCTTTCATTATCCTCACCTTCTTATCTATATCCCCTTTATGTACTCTGATAAATAGGGAAAGTCGCCAGACTTAATTATTAGAACCGTAAGTATGTATTTTCTATATCTCTCAAAATTTTTCCTCTTTACTTTAAGTCCTTTTTCAACTTGTGCCAAAGGCAGGTTTTTGCTTTGAAGTACTTCTTTTAATAATATCGGATTATTGTTAATATAGCATATCACATCTTTGCATATTTTTCTGGTTTTTTTATTCTTAGGAGCTACGCTTTCCAAATCCCAAAAGCTTATATCGTAATTATCCAGTTTTTCTTTTAATAAGCTAATCTCTAGAATTCTATCAGCCTTTGCTTTCTCTTCATCGTATGCTTCCAGAGAAACCTGGATTTCTAAGATGTCCTCAGCTTCGTCATCGCCTGGTTTTAAGCACACTAACCTATTCGTATGCTTTTTTTGACTTCTGTAATAGTCAATAACTTTATTTCTTATGATTACTTTGGCATAGCTTAGAAAATCGCCACTTTCAGGCATGTAATTTCTGACAGCATGTACAAATGCCATCATGGCAATAGATAGCTCATCATCTGCACCGTACCTTAAAAACTTACCTGAAACCTTATTGGTACAAGAAGCTATGAATGGCTTATATGTTTCCAGTAAATCATTTAATTTTTCATTATCCTTTTTGCTTTCTAGAACCATATGTTCCAGCTGCTCATAACTCATCTTTAAAGCCCTAACATATTCCTTAGTATGTAGATTTTGGTTCACTTCGACGTATGCTCTACATCCTGATCACTCTCTAACCAGTGTATATAATATTTCCAGTACATATATTATGATTGCTTCCCAGAAAGATGTGAAACGACTTTTCCCTGCAGTTTAGTCTGCAGAAAGTTGCAGCTTGCTGCAACCTAGTGTAATCACGATATGGTTATTTAGCCTTCTTTCGGAAGCTGATGAAATTTACTTCGTGACTTTCTGAGTGATAATCATATTATATATATTCTTGCTCACTTTTTCCAGCAAGGGTAATAAAATGTCATGCAAATTTATTAATTGCTTTCTATTTTATTTTCAAATTGTACAGGCACCTTAATACCGCAGCTCACATATGCTTATATATAGTCTATTTTTTCAGGGTGGTGAAATGATATGATTCTTGACTGTTTTTGTCAAATTCTGAAGGAGGCTTTTTCCGCAATCTATTTTACTGGGTATATTACAAGCTCACAATCCTTTCCCCATCCCTTAAATGCCGAAGAAGAGCAAAAGTACCTCGAGCTTTATCAACAGGGAAGTGAAGAAGCACGTAATATTCTTGTAGAAAGAAACCTTCGATTGGTTGCACATATCGCGAAAAAATATAGCGCAGGAAATGTAGATTGCGATGATTTAATATCAATCGGAACAATAGGATTAATCAAAGCAATATCAAGCTTTAAACCGGAAAAGGGAATCCGTCTTGCAACATATGCTGCCAGGTGTATTGATAATGAAATTCTAATGCACCTAAGAACAACAAAAAAATTCCAAAACGAAGTCTCATTATATGAGCCAATTGGAACAGACAAGGAAGGAAATGAAATATCTCTGTTGGATATACTGGGGAGTGAAGACGAGTGTATCGATGACAAGGTAGCTCTTAAATTTCAAGTTAAAAAACTCTATAATAAAATCACAGAAGTGCTGCGGGGCAGGGAAAAAACTATATTGGAATTAAGATATGGCTTATTTAACGGTTCTAATAAAACCCAGCGTGAAATAGCTAAAATGCTTGGTATTTCCCGTTCATATGTTTCTCGGATTGAGAAAAAAGCAATCAATAAATTGAACAAGGAATTTCATAATTGACAAAAGTAATATACTAAAACACATGGCACATACATTAATCCATGGGTCTATGTATGTTGAACTTAAAATTCAACGTATATGGACTACTTTTTTGTTACATTTTCCTTTTGAGGTCTAAATGGTCTTGGCGAATACCCGAGCGTACGTTGAATCCATACTGAAAACCCATCAGTTTTTATTACTGCGTCAAAAACACTTTTTATAATAACAACCAGAACCGGTCCGACGATCATACCAACAATTCCGAGAAGCTGTAACCCGAGATACATTGAAAACAATGTCAATAAAGGATGAACACCTATCTGATGACCAACAATCTTAGGTTCAATTAACTGTCTGATAACAGTAATAATTATATATAGCAGCAATAATGACAGACCACGCGGAAAATTACCTGAAAGAAGCTCAATTGCTCCCCAAGGGATAAGAAAAGCTCCCAGACCAAATACCGGTAAAGCGTCTACAAAAGCTATCAATGCAGCAAATAAAAGTCCGTTTTCAACCCTCATAACTAAAAAAGCAATAGAAAGCTCGGTGAATGTTATAGTCATAAGTATCAGTTGAGCTCTTACCCACCCAAATAAAGCTGAAAACAGATTACTCATAATGTTTCGCGTTCTATCCATCCATTGGTTTGGGATCTGTTTGTCTAAAAACGAATTTATTTTGTCTTTATCACTTGTCATAAAATAAGTCGCAAGAATTGTTACAACCAAAAATACCAAGGCTTGTGGCAGACTCATAGTAAAATCAGTAATCCCGTTAACCACAGGTGTAAGCAATTCCTTAGCATTACTTGCTGCATCCGCAAAGTATTGGTCGATTGTATCACTTATTGTTTTCGGAAGAGATATATAAAAGCTGTTTATTCTTTCAATAATAGCTTCAAAAAATAGCTGTAAACTGCCAAAAATCTCATTAATCTGGTTATATACATTAATAATTTCTTTAACTAGCCTTGAAATGATAAGACTCAAAATGGTACCCAAGACGGATAAAACCAGCAGTATTGAAAACACCGTGCCAATTTTCCTTGGTATTTTAACCTTTTTTTCTAGAAAATTAACAATCGGTTCGATTAAGCTGGATAATATTAATGCTATAATGAAAGGAACGCAATATAAGCTAAGGCGCAAAATGAAATAAACGCTTAGAATAATAAGTGCAACTCTGATAATGGATATTATCATTCTTTTAACGGGCTCTGTCATACTATCTCCTTAACGAAAATTGCTTGCCCTGTAGAAAGCCACGAAAATGACAAGCTGCAGGGAAATATGTTTGATGAAATTTAAGAAGTCTAAAATTTCATCAGAAAGTCACTTTGTGACTTTCTGGGTGATAACCATATTATATCCGAAAAATCACTGAAAATATCAGCTTTTAAGTAATTCCACCATATCCTTTTGAAGCGCTCTTAATTTGCTCTGGATATCCTTAATTCTGCTGTCATCAACTCCTGCTTTCAGCTCATCAATGAGCATCTCCGACATATCCGTAATGCCTTCCTTGACATCCTCCAATGTATTGATAAGCCCCAAATAACGAAAATGTTGTTCTGCTTTTTTCTCAAATTTACGTTTTACTTCACGTTCGGCTCTTAAAACAAAGCTTTCTTCTCTGGACGGGATTATCGGGTTTATATCGAATTTATCTGTAATTTTCTCAGATAGCGAGCTTAGTGCGGATTCATCACCATGTATCAAAAAAACACGTTCCGGTAAATTATTAAAACTTTTCATCCAGTCTAAAAGCCCTATGTAATCTGCATGACCGGAATATCCGTCGATCATCTCAATTCTTGCATTAACTGTTACTTCCTCACCAAAAATATGCACCTTTTTTGCACCGTCAACAAGCTTTCTTCCAAGTGTTCCTTCGGCTTGATAACCGACAAACAGAATTGTGCTTTCGCTACGCCAAAGGTTATGCTTAAGGTGATGCTTGATTCTTCCCGCCTCGCACATTCCGCTTGCAGATATGATTATACACCCGCTTTTTATTCTATTCAGTGCTTTTGATTCATCAGCAGTTCTCGAAAAATGCAAATTCGGAAAATCCAGCGGATGATCCCCATTTTCAATATATTCTCTTGCCTCTTCATCATAACAGTCAAGATTGTTTTTGTACACTTCTGTGGCATTAATGGCTAACGGACTGTCTATAAAAACAGGAGTGCTCAATAGCTTATTTGCCTTATCACCGAAAAGAGCAAGGTTTTTGTTTATTTCATATATAATATCCTGAGTTCGCCCAACTGCAAAGGAAGGAATTATCACATTCCCGCCCCTGTCAAGAGTTTCTGTAACAATATCTATAAACCTTTCAGCTTTGCTTCTGTTGTCAATATGTACCCTGTCTCCGTAAGTCGATTCCATGATTAAATAATCGGCTTCCGATATTCTCACCGGATCCTTCAGTATAGGAATATCTCTGTTTCCAATATCACCTGTAAAAACCAGCTTTGTTTCCTTTCCGTCCTCATTAATCCAAAGTTCAATAAAGGCTGAGCCCAACATATGTCCCGAATTCCTGTAACACACTTTTATATTGTCTGTTAAGTTGATTTCTTCATCATAGGATACACTTCTAAAAAGCTTTAAGGATTCCTGAGCCTGCATTAGATTATATAAGGGTGGAATGGGTTTTCGTCCTGCACGCATCCTTTTTCGGTTTGTCCATTCAGCTTCAAACTCTTGAATATGACCACTATCAGGTAGCATCAGTCCGCACAAATCCACAGCAGCTTTCTGTGCTAAAATCTCCCCTTTAAAACCATTCACATATAGCCATGGAATTCTCCCACTATGATCAATATGGGCATGGGTCAGTAAAATATAATCTATCTCTGATGGTTTAACCGGGAGCGGTTGCTCGTTAAGAGCCTCTTCCTTTTTTCTGCCTTGGAACATTCCACAATCGATAAGTATTTTTGTGTCTCCTGTTTCAATCAAGTTGCATGAACCGGTTACCGTACGTGCTGCGCCTAAAAATGTAAGCTTCATCTTCACACCTCACAATTGTTTTTTGAATCGGTACCCGCCACCAGGCATTTTTAAACCAGAAGTTGAAAATATGCGAAGAGGTGGGGCGGGGCCCATCTTAGCCTCGTTATATTGTTTTTTCAGTAATTCTGTCACTCATGCCTTTAGTCAGCTTAACTTCACCAGGTTAATATTTTCTTGTCAGCAGCGCTTAAGCTAATGTTTAGGCTCCGAATCAACTCTTGATTTGTTTGCTTTGTTATAGGTAGTAGTATCAGCCACCTATTTTATAGGGTAGTTGCTTAGTTGATTTGCTCATCAATAATACCCCCACCTAAAACAATATCTTCACTATAAAATACAACTGATTGCCCCGGTGTTACTGCTCTGTGTGGTTTATCAAAATCTACACGAATTCTTTTCTCATCGAGAAGGGTAATGAACGCCTTTTCTTCTTTTGCAGAATAACGCACCTTGGCTTTAACAGCCATTGAATCGGCAGGCTTCTCGAATGCAATCCAGTTTAGTTCAGAAGCTATGAGTCCTTTGGAGTATTCTTCTCCGGCTTCTCCAAGAACAACCATATTGTTTTCAACATCCAGCCTGACCACATACATAGGCTTCCCGAAGGATTTACCTAATCCCTTTCTCTGACCTACAGTGTAATAAACTATTCCCTTATGCTCCCCAAGTTCATTGCCTTTTGTATCTACAAACTTACCTGGTTTAACAGGTGTATTCATTCTTGATTCAATAAAACTCCCATAATTATTATCGGGAACAAAACAAATTTCCTGACTATCAGGTTTATCAGCAATATGAAAACCCATATCTCTTGCCATATCTCTGATAGTATTTTTATCATACCCACCAATGGGCATAAGAGTTCTTTCCAGTTGGTATTGCGTCATATTATAAAGGGCATATGTTTGATCCTTTAGGTCAGTTACAGATTTTTTTAAAAGGTATCTCCCCGATTCAGAGTCTTTCCCAATTCTTGCATAATGACCTGTGGCAATACGATCAATACCCATTGAAACTGCTTTATCCAGCATAGAGCCAAACTTCACAAATTTATTGCAGGCAATACATGGGTTTGGTGTCCTACCCTTTATATATTGATCTACGAAATAATCAATGACATTGTCTTTAAAAATATTTTGAAAATTTAATACATAATAAGGAATGCCCAGTTTGAAAGCCACTCGTCTTGCATCCTCTACTGCAGACAACGAGCAGCAGCCACCCTCCGGCTGTATCCCGCAGGATTGCTCCGGCCAAATTTTTAATGTGACACCGGTAACATCATAACCTTCTTTTTTTAAAAGGGCTGCGGCTACAGAACTGTCGACACCGCCGCTCATGCCAATCATAACTTTGTTATTCATTTATGAAACCTTCCATAGGCATCTATATTTATCTAGTGCGAGAGTAGTTTTATTTTATTTCGGCACACATATGATAGTCTTCCGTCTATACGCAGGCTCTCCATCAAAGATATACTACCCACTTCAATAGTACTAGTTAATGAGCCTAATTCACTGAGTATTTCCTTAACATTATCATATGAAGAAAAATCCCGAGCTAAAGTAATATGCGGATTATATATTTTATGCTCCGCAACAAAACCATTTAACCTTATTTCCTCTTCCAGACTTTTTTGCAAGCTGTAAAGCTGCTCACTCTTGCGAATCCCCCACCAAACAATGAATTTGTTTCCTCGTTCGAATATGCCGGGTTTTGAAAGCTCAAGTAAAAAAGGATCATGCTTGGATGCAATTTCAGCCTGTATTTTTGCTAATACAGGATAATTTGCATCCTCTATCTCCCCCATGAACCTGAGAGTTAAGTGTAAGTTCTCTTTTCTTGTGAAATTCGCTCTCTTAGCTCTCTTTTTTAATATTGGCTGAGCTTTTGCTAATTCTGTCTTAACAATCTCGTCAAATTCAATAGCATAAAATAATCTCAAATCTTCATTCCCGACCTTCCGAAAACTGTTGGCATTAATATGCAATGGAAGCAGATGCAACACATCATTATGTCGACTCTGGTTGCAAGCAAGGCTTGGATGGTCACATGCAGAGCCTGCTGCTCACCATCTGTTTTTGATAATCGGTAATCACTACTAGGGATTTTCAACCATATTGGTTGTAAACACAATTACTAATCATCCCTGCTTTTGCCGCATTTTCCGCAGCAACCTTCACATTGACGCAGCTCAACATCATGTCCCTGTTTTCTTCTATAATCATCTATTGCTGCAGCCACTGCCTCTTCAGCAAGTACAGAACAATGAATCTTTGCAGGGGGTAATCCGTCAAGAGCCTCCAATACGGCCTTGTTTGTTATTTTTGATGCTTCTTCAAGAGTTTTCCCTTTTATAAGCTCCGTTGCCATGCTACTGGTTGCAACTGCAGCGCCGCAGCCAAAGGTTTTAAATTTCACATCAACAATAACATCATTCTCTATTTTTAAATAAACCTTCATTATGTCGCCGCATTTAGGATTACCTACCTGTCCGACACCATCCGCATTTTCGATTTCGCCTACATTACGCGGATTTGAAAAATGATCCATAACCTTTTCACTATACATAAATACACCTTCTTTACATTATTTTTATCCTAACATTTATGGTTCTACTTAAGGAACCCAATCTGCTAACAAATATCCGCTTTTACTAACGAAATTTTCTGATTTCTGAATTAATGCAGGAAATCATACTTTTGCTTTTTCTGTCTCGTCATAATTCGCCTTATTGCATACCAGACCTACAGTCACAGTTTAGTACCTTACGGATGCAAATAGCAAAATAAAAACAAGAATTTGAATCCATAAGGTACTAACGCCACGCAACAGCGGGGCGCCGCAAAGCGTAAGCGGAGGGTGGATTCATTCCGCCCGGAGCGTTGGGGTATGGGCGCAGCCCATTTTAGTTAATTGATGATTCTATTAATGATCCCACATCTGTTTATTTCGCGCTCAGGTGTTTGCATTGTTTTTTACAAAATCTTCATACAAAGGTGACATCATCCTTAGCTTGCCAACAATTTCTTCAAGACAGTCAACGATATAGTCCACATCTTCTTCCGTATTTCTTTCTCCGAAGGTTATTCTTAATGAACCATGGGCAATTTCATGGGGCAACCCGATAGCAAGCAAAACATGAGAAGGATCCAATGAACCCGATGTACACGCTGATCCACTCGAGGCTTGAATTCCTTTCATATCAAGCATAAGAAGCAAGGATTCTCCCTCAATAAAGTTGAATGAAAAGTTTACATTACCCGGGAGTCTCTTATTTCTATCTCCATTAATGCAGACATAAGGTATGCGTTTCGTAACCTTTTCAATTAGCCTATCACTTAAATCCTTCAGATGCTTGTTATATTTATCCAGTCCGCTGTATGCAATATCAAGGGCAGAAGCCATCCCAATAATCCCCGGTACATTCTCTGTACCCGCACGTCTGCCTCTTTCCTGAGCACCTCCGAGTATAAGATTATTGATCCTTGTACCTTTCTTTATATAAAGAGCTCCCACTCCCTTTGGTCCATAAAACTTATGTGCGGATAAAGAGAGTAAATCAACACCAAGCTCTTGAACATTTACTGCCACATTCCCCATAGCCTGTACAGCATCTGTATGAAAAATAACGCCTTTTCCCTTAGCAATAGCAGCAAGCTCTTTTATCGGTTGGATAGTACCTATTTCATTATTAGCATACATTATGCTTACAAGGGTTGTGTCCGGCCTGATTGCCTTTTTTAGCTCTTCAGTACTCACAAGCCCGTTTCCATCCACCGGAAGTATTGTCACTTCAAAGCCTTCAGTTTTTAAAAACTCGAAAACCTCTAAAATAGCGTGGTGCTCAATTGCTGAGGTAATAAGATGCTTTCCTTTTTTTCTGTTTGCGTAGGCTACACCCTTAACTGCCCAATTGTCGGCTTCAGTGCCAGATCCCGTAAAACAAATTTCTGCGCTCTGTGCGCCAATGCATTCAGCTATCTTCTGCCTGGCCTCTTCAAGAACCTTTTTGTTTTCTCTGCCTAGGTAGTATATGGAAGACGGATTCCCATAAAGATCCGTAAAATATGGCTTCATGGTTTCAAACACTTCCGGCTTAACATAGGTAGTCGCCGCATGATCAACGTATACGATTTTTTTGCTCATAAAAGCCTCCGTTTCATTGCTGCTTGAACCTCAAACAGTAAAATATTGCTTATATTTTGTGCATATATTAAAAATTATTTTGTGTATACAATATTTATATATACCCAATTTTTTTCTTTAAAATATACCTGTATTAAAAAGGGTAACACCACGAAACCCAAATGTCAATTTGTATAATATAACGAGGCTCAGATGTCCCCCACCTCTTCGCATATTTTCAACCATTCTGGTTGAAAAATGCTTGGTGGCGTGTACCTATTTCTCACAGCAGGCAGTGAGTCAAAATATTACGGGTCGCTCCTAGCTGGATTTTGCAAGCAAAATCCTCTACCCCCGCATAGGATGCATAGGCGAGCAGTAGGCAGAGCCTACGACCAGCCAAGCTTTGCTTGCGACCAGCCTCGTTGAAATGGTGTGTTGAAATTGCTAAGCAATTTCTTCCGTTATTTTAATTGGTTCCCGGAAAGTCATGAAACGACTTTTTCCTACGAGTTAATCTGCATAAAGTTGCAGCTTGCTGCAACCTGGTGAAATCAATATGGTTATCTAATTTTTCATAATAAGCTTACGAAAAATTATAGACTAATGGAGTAATGTCATCTTTTAAATCTGAACTTATCCACAATATTCTTTAATATTGTAAAATTCTCGTATTCGTCCACCTGATAGGTTATTTCCCAATCCTTTGGAACAACAATAATTCCAAGGTCTCTGACCCCGTCGGGATAGCATTTGTGTTCATATACCCTAACCTGTCCACCGGCATCCTGGGTATGCATCCATATATAAGTGGGACTCCCCGATAAAATATGTTTAATTCCATCTTCGGACTGAACCGGTTTCCCATTTAAGTTCAGTATTATTTCACCCCGATTGATTTTCATTTTGTCCGCTGTCCCACCGGGAATAACCTCTAAAATTCTTAAACCTCTATTAACAACCGTATATAATGCCGGGTTTTTTCTTTCCTTGAAAAGAGCATATTGATATATAAACTCTCTGTATAATAATGCAAAAACAGCTCCAATCCATTTTAACGCTATAATTTTATCTAAAAAAAAGGCTAAAAGAAAAAGCAAGAGACTTCCAATTAAATATTTTACCGCATCATTCCTACACTTTTCTTCAGGTTTTGTGGACATTGATATTGATGAATAATTTGTAACTGCAATAGCACCTGTCAACAGTAAAGCAACTCCACCGGCAATTGCCTGGCTGTTACTAAAAACCGTTCTCCATGTTAACACTATTTCATTTTGCCACATTGAGTAGGGATTAGCAGTGAGAGTAAGCAGTATAAATGGAATTGCATAGTATTTTTGTTTTATAAACGCACCTGTTATTTTTCCATTTTGGCTTATAAATATCGGTATATTATCTTCTTTACGACCCAGATAAATTAGAATTGCTTCGATGAGCTGAAAAACTGCTATCAGCATAAGCATTGATTGTACATGTATTTTATCATAATTAAAAATCAGTGAAAATAAGCAAATAAGACCTCCGGCATAGGAAGGATTAACAAAGCGATGATTAAGCATTGCAAGGATAACCATTACAACTAAAAATGATTGCAAACCCTCAGGTTCAATGTGTAGACCCATGGATGTGGTTATTATCCCACCGAAAAAACCCGAAAGAAGACCAGCAAACAACAATTCTTCAACAATCTCGCGGAATTTTTTTGTTCTGCATCCGGAAATGCAATGCTCAAATCCGTTAATTATTTCAAGTCTTCCTTTTACAACCATATAAAAAAACAAGTAAATTACTATATACTTGTAGTCAAAAAATATCGAAAAAACTAATTGTCTTGCAACCGCTTTAATGATTTCAAGCATTAAACTCACCACTCATTTATAAAATTGCTAAAGCAATTCATCTGCTACCGTTCTTCTTTCTTTATTATTATAGCACTTTCAGCAATAATTTATAGTGATATAGCAATAATTTATGATGATGTTTAGAGCACAATTACATGAGTAAAAAAACATATTCCGGTAATATAGGATCAATACAGCTTGTTCTCACCCTTTTAACAATTCTTCAATTTTTAAAATTTAGAAGAAAAAAGCCTTGATTCTTCAAGACTCCCTCAATACTCTTTCATTTAAATTTTATTAATCTTTATCATCTTAAACCATCATAATGCGACCACATACGAACAATTTTGATATATCCTTTATAAAAACTTCCATTTTCATCAGCGTTCCCTTTGTTATTCTCTATTACTTCATAAACAAGACGGTGTTGGAAATTGATTCTTCTCGAATAAAACTTACTTAGATTACCAACCAATTTTTCATACGGTGGTGGATTTTGAAACGGATCATCCATTAGAACTTTTAACAGTTCTCTTGCTTTATCTTCCAAACCTGCTTGTTTAAGCAGGTTTTTATCCTTATCTGCTTGTTTAGAAAAACGAACTTGATAATTTACCATTCTTCATCCTCATTATATACTTTACATTCTTCTATTGGTTCTTTCCCGCCGGCAACAATAGATTCTGCTAAACCGGGTATAGTGTTAAGATATATAGTTTCTTGAATGGCTCTCCAATCCTCTTCAGAAATAAGAACTGCATTTTTTCCACGATTATTCATTATAGTAATAGGTTCACTATTTGCATTTACATCTGAGATAAGCTGATATAGCTTTTGTCTTGCATTTGTTGCATTAATTACAGTCATTAAATCACTTCCTTTGTTATATATATTATTATTATATCGTACGCATATACGTACGTCAAGCATTAAAATAACGGAAGAAATTGCTTGATCCGTTTTTTGCAAAGCAAAAGAACGTACTTTAATTTATGCGCTTGCGTAGCAAACTATAATTATGAATGGTGTTTTTGGTGTTTTTGGTGTCTATTTCCTGCTGTTGCGAAATTACCACTTGAGTTTTTTTTTAATATGCTTTATAATTAGTTTGCTGTTTATCGGGGTGTGGCTCAGGTGGTAGAGCGCTTGGTTCGGGAGCGTGACATTGATTACAGCTTTGCAAAGACCGGAAAGCCCGAGATGCCCTTATACCATGCCACTATCAGGTATTTCTCAAAGTCGAAAACCCTGTCCAAAATTGCGCTTGACCACAGTTTTGACCATAGACAGAAAGAAAATTGAATAATATCGAGGTGTGGCTCAGTTTGGTAGAGCACTACGTTCGGGACGTAGGGGCCGCTGGTTCGAATCCAGTCACCTCGACCAAAAATCCGGCTGATACAAGGCTTTGTGCCTTGTATCAGCCGGATTTTTTCTTTTCTTTGTTTACAGCGTATCAAAATTTGACCGTAGGTGCTATGCGGATGCCTGTCCGGATTTTCGCTTCACTTTTTCTGCTGCGATCTCTGCTTTCATCTGTACAATCAGCTCGGCGAGCTTTTCCTCACATTCCTCGCGGGTCGGCGCATAAATATTTTTTGCAATTCTTTTTCCGTTAGCACCCGTCGGCGTATACCGTCCTTCATACAGCCGGTCGTTGATCATGGTGACGCAACCTGTGCCCGGTTTCCGCACCTTGCCCACAAAGGGCTTAAAATCGCCCACAGGCGGCTTTTCTGTCTGTGCCTGTGTGTTTTCCTGCTCAGGTATCATTGCGTCCGTTTTGCCGATTTTACGGTCAATATTGATAGCAGCCTGTTTTTGCATAGTGTCGGTGATGTGGCTGTATATATCAAGTGTGGTTGCCGCCGACACATGACCGATGGTCGCAGAGAGGGTTTTGATGTCCATGCCGTGTTCTAAAGCCATCGTCGAAAAAGTATGACGAAGGTCATGGAATCTGACGCGTTTGCAGTTTGCCCGTTCCAAGATAAGCTGTAGCCGTTTCCGTACCGCAGACGGATTTCGGGTTTTGTTATTATCAAGCGGCGACGGGAATATCCACTTTGAGTCAACCGTCTTTCTGTATTCGGCAAGTATATTTATCAGCGAAGCCGGAAGCACCACTGTTCTGACGGAGGTTTTCGTTTTCGGCGCGGATATATGAAGTTCACCTTTGACCGCATACACCTGTCGTTGTATATGAAGCTCACCGGTATTGAAATTGAGGTCATCCCACTGCAAGGCGAGTATCTCGCCCCGCCGCATCCCTGTGCCAAGTTCCAATAGGAACAACTCATAATAGCCTTCAGCTTTGGCTTGGATTAAAAATCGCTGTAATTCCTCACGCGTCAGCACTTCCATCTCTCTTGATTTCTTCGGCGGCTGTTTACAGCCAATGGCGGGGTTTACCCGGAGCAGTCCATCCTGTACCGCCTTTTCCAACGCTGAGCGGCAAACTGCATGACAGGCGCGTACCATTCTGTCGGAAAGTCCCGCACCGAACTGCTCGACACGGATGAGTCTGCCGCCTTTCTTGAGTTTTGCGTAAAATTGTTGCAGATCGGCTCCTGTCAATTTGTTCAGTGGTATCTTTCCTATATTCGGAATGATATGCTTGTAAACGCGGTTCTCATAACAAGCCTGCGTCGTCAGCCGTATCGACGGCTTGCAGTAGGTCTGGTACCAGAAGTCGATCCACTCGCCGAAGGGCATATCCAATTTGATACGCTCAGTCGCCGCGCCGCTTTCTTCCTTAAGCTTTTCTAATTTTTCGGTGCATTCCAATTTTGTCTTAGCAAGGACATTTTTCGTCTTGGGTAGTCCGGCTTCATCGTAGCCGATGACGATCCGTCCTTCCCAACGTCCGTCCTTGCGGAGCCTTACCGTGCCGTCGCCGTTTTTTCTTCGTTTAGCCATTTATACCATAATCCTTTCTATAAAGTCCCCGACAATCACAGCCGCGTTTTTCTGCATATCGGTAGTTACATGGGTGTAGGTGTCCAGCGTGAACGACGCATTGGTATGATGTTAGACGCCAAGAATTCTGTCAAAATTCAGCATGTTTTTAGCCATTAATATGG
>DAIPML010000389.1:0-2271 GCA_036768735.1 Clostridiales bacterium
AGGCTTTTTCCATGCTTAGCAGGATATCCGGGAACTGGCATGAGGTAATGACCGGAGTGACGATTATAGACACCGGCACAGGCAGCTCACAATCCCATGTGGAAAAGACAAGGGTAAAAATACGACACCTTGATCAAAACGCCATATTACGGTATATTAATAGCGGTGAACCATTTGATAAGGCAGGAGCTTATGGTGTTCAGGCACTGGGCGCTTTGCTTGTAGAAAAGATTGAAGGAGACTATTTTAACGTAGTCGGGCTCCCCTTATACAAAGTATCGCTTATGCTTGCAAGGACAGGAATAAAAACACTGCTCGAACAAGAAGATATATGTGTTGAATTAGAAGTTCAACAAATATGATTTTACTGCAAAAACGCATACTGTTGAATAAACATAAATTTATAGCATCAGAAAAGCACGTATTTCAGGCATAAAATACCGGAATGGAGGTTTTTATGACTGAAATACGATGATTTTCGAGTTTTTGCAGTGAAATCATATATAGACATGAGTTGATACACGTGCCATTTGTTGTGGGGGATGCTTGTAGGCCGGAAACAATTGTAAGGTTTGGTGTTCCGGCAAAAATCAGCAGATCCTGCATTTTACCATACAAAAGATTAGAAAGGAAGATTAGAATGTTTATACGAGATATAGGTATAGATCTTGGAACCGCCAATACATTAGTGCATGTAAAAGGAAAAGGCATCCTGATAAGGGAGCCTTCTGTTGTTGCTATTAATAATAATACCGGAGAGCTTTTATCAGTTGGGCTTGAAGCAAAAAATATGATAGGACGAACACCGGGAAATATAACCGCAATACGGCCAATGAAAGATGGAGTCATTGCAGATTTCCAGATTACCCAGGGAATGCTAAAGTATTTCATTCGAAAGGTTGCAGGTAAAAGCCTGCTTCTTAAACCACGGGTTATAATTTGTGTTCCTTCAGGGGTCACAGAGGTTGAAAAAAGAGCGGTTATTGACGCAACATTGCAAGCCGGAGCTAAAGAAGCCTATCTTATTGAGGAACCGATGGCGGCAGCTATCGGCGCAAAGCTCCCCGTTGAAGAGCCATATGGCAGCATGGTTGTAGACATAGGCGGAGGCACTAGCGAGGTTGCTATCATATCACTTGGGGGAATTGTTGTAAGCCGCTCTTTGAGGGTTGCCGGTGATGAGCTGGATGATGCGATTGTACATTATGTAAAAAAAGAATATAATTTAATGATAGGAGAACGAACCGCCGAAGATTTAAAAATAAGGCTTGGATCTGCTTATCCAATGCAATCTGAGGTTAAACATAATATAAGCGGGAGAGACCTTGTAACAGGTCTTCCAAAGGATCTTTCCATCAGCTCCGAAGAAATAAGGGAAGCGCTTCAAGAAGCAATAAACTCTATTGTGGATTCCATAAAATACACCCTTGAAAAAACACCACCGGAGCTTGCAGCAGATGTTATGGAAAGAGGAATTATGCTCACGGGTGGGGGAGCTCTTCTTAAAGGTATGGATAAACTTATTCAAGAGGAAACCGGAATTCCGGTAAATATTGCCGAGTTTCCACTAGACTGTGTTGTTCTTGGAACCGGTATGGTTTTAGATGAAATAGAAGTGCTCAAAAATGTATTGGTTTCCTCAAATAAAGGCAGATAAGGGTCTGAGGAAGGGGTCTACCTTTTGCGGAGACTTTTTGAAAACAAAGTATTTATTATATCATTGGTGGTTATCTTATTATTCGTTTTGGCTGCATTAACAGCAAATGAGAACGGCAAGCTTAATGTATTCCGAAATGCATTTTCTGTACCCCTAAATCCACTGCAAAGAGGTATTAAGTCAGTTGGCGACAGTATAAAGGGTACGATTAATTTTTTTAGGGATGCGCGAACTTCCCAGCAAGAAAACGCTGAGCTAAAAAAGAAACTTCAGGAAGCAGAAAGAGATCTTGAAAAGGTATACAGGCTGGAAAAAGAAAATGAGGATTTGAAAAAATTGTTGTCTTTTAAAGATCAATTTATTCAGGAACTGGTGGGTTGCAATGTCACATCAAAGGATGCGGGCAATTGGTTTGAGATATTCACAATTGACAGGGGAAGCAAGGACGGTATTGCGGTAAATGATCCGGTTATAAACGCTAATGGCTTGGTCGGCAGAGTTTCCAGAGTTGATCTGTTATCTTCAAAGGTTGTATCTATTATCGATACAGAAAGCTCTGTTTCGGCAAGGCTCTCAAAATCAAGGGATCTTGTTATACTTAAGGGTGATGCCCA
>DAIPML010000041.1:0-13138 GCA_036768735.1 Clostridiales bacterium
GCCCTCTGACAGCAGCAATTACTCTTTCCTTTTTATTAATTGGGATCACCTCCAAACAGCAAATTCAATGAGCGCTTGTGCGAATTGTGCGCCAAAATGCGTTTTTGCTTGCAAAATACGCTTTATGCTGCAAACATTTGATAAAAAAATGACGGGGATGATCCCTTTGGTTCTTGCCAAAGGGACCCTCCCCATAGTTTCTTGATTTGATTATTTTAAGGCATCAAGTAAACGTATGCCTTCAGCGTTTCTTTCTTCCCTAATCCTGAGAAGATCCTGTTTCATATTCTCAATATCTTCAGCCCTTAATTTCTTAAATGGTTTTCTGACAGTACCGCAATCAATCCCCATAAATTTCATAGCAGGCTTAATTCCTACCTGCGCACCACTGCTACCGTATCTCAAAACCACCTGAATTATATCGTTTGCTATTAGCAGATTTTTTTGTGCTGAGACGATATCCTTTTGCTCAACCACCTGCTTATAAATCCTAACATATAGATCCGGTATCAAATTATAAAAGCTTCCAATTAGTCCGACCGCGCCCATGATCAGGCCTGAAACACACATTTCATCAGCACCTGAAAATACGGTTATTCTTCCGTTATTAAACTCACTGATCCTTTGCATATCGTAATGGTTAAAGGACGTATATTTGATTCCCATTACATTATCTATTCCAGCAAGCTTCTTGATTGCCGGTAATCCAATTTCAACGCCTGTTGTTGCAGGTATATTGTATATAACCAAGGGCAGTGGTGCAGCAGAAGCCAAATCCTTATAATAATTATAAATCTCATTGAACTCAAACCTGTAATAGAAAGGCGGAACTGATGATATAGCATTAGCCCCCGAATCATATGCATGCTTTGCCAGATCTTCCGCAGTTTTTGTGTCGATTGTACCCACATGCACTATAACAGGTACTCTCTTGGCCGTCTGCTCAATCACAATTTCAACCACTTTTTTTCTTTCCTCTGCTGTCATCAGAAAGCCTTCTCCTGTGCTGCCAGTGAGGTAGAATCCACCAATTCCTGATTCAATCAGATCTTCAACAAGGTTTTTCAATCCAGTTTCATAAATTGCGCCATCATCTTTGAAAGGCGTTATAAGTGCCGGGATAACACCTTTAATACTTGGAAGTGTGTTTTTAATCATAACTATTTTCCTTTCTGCAGTTTTACTCTGGTTAATTGCGAAATTTAGCAACCCTGAATTTATTAGCTTCGTAAAATTAAGTTTCAACCTTGTTTCTCCGCTTATAGCCAAAGTAATTTTCATAACCTTTAAAGCTTTGAATAAGTTCTTAATTACCAGCCTTAATTTTATTCAATTACACTAAAGCCCACATTACTATGTTGAAAAAAAAGTTCCCACATTTTTTGGTTGTTAGTTTCGCAATTACCTAACTTACTCTAAAATTCAACTGCGTTAAAATGTAATTTGTTTACACCAAAAAGCCACACAGTGACTTTTTGAATACTGGATAATAAAAGTCTTCATATTATTTCCCCTAATCTGAACCTGCTACGTCAGCTTCCATTTTCTCTAATAATTCAATTCCATAAAGGAGTTGTCTTGGTATGTGGAAAGGTCCTTTCCACACCGAACCTTTAATAGGCAGTGAAACACTTCCGTCCCTGTGTAAATATCCATACCATTCTCCGTATTCCGGATCAGGAAAATGCTTGAAGGTCCAGTCATGCACCTTTTCGTAAAGTGCTTCGTATTTAGCATCTCCGGTTAAATAATGGGCAAGAAGTGTGGCATACATTGTTTCGTTATGAGGCCACCAATACTTCATATCCCACTCAACCTTCTCGGGAGGTTTGCCATCCAGATCAACAAAGGACAATAATCCTCCGTATTCTTTGTCCCAACCCCTCTCAAACGACCAATCCAATATCTCTACGGCGCTATCTATGATAGATTTGTCATTCCTTCGCATACCCTCATGCATTAAAAACCATGCAGATTCTATGGAGTGCCCGGGATTTATGCATCTACCGTCTGGGTTATCAATAATCTCGCCGTTCTCTCCTACAACCTCCAGCAGTGCTTTTCTATCATTTTTAACAAAATAGCGAAAAATATCGTTAACACAATTATCTATTGCCTTTTCATAAAAACTGTTCTCATCAGCTTCATTTATAACAAGGCTCGTGGCGAGAAGCGACATTGTGTTCCCATGGGATCTTAATTTTCTGGTTTCAGGAATAATTTTAGGTGGAAGAATCCCAGGTGTTTCATACATTCTTATAATAGATTTGTAAACATTCCTTGCTTTTTCAAGGGATTCTTCGATACCGGCTGCTTTAGCGTATTCTACATAAGCCATAACGGCGAAAGTCTCAGAGAAAAAATACCTGCGTTTTCTTAATGGCTTTCCGTCCTTGGTAACTTGAAAAAACATCCTGCCGTCACTGTCGAAACAATATTTGTTTAAAAAGTCATAACCGTTTTTGGCTGCTTCAAGCCATTCCGTACGTTTTTCCACAGTGTTATAAAGCCTTGAATACAACCAGCATTGCCTCCCTAATATCCAGACTGATTTGTCGGTATTAAGAATTGAACCGTCTCTGTCTAAATAACTGTAATAACCACCGTTTACCCAATCAATTGAATTCTTTGACCAGAACGGCACTATATCGTTTAGCAGAACGTCCCTGTATAAATCTTTGAGCTGTTTAATTCTTTCTGTTTTCAAACTTTTCAACTCCTTGTTACTTTAAATCAGGTTTGTATTTTTCTACTCTATTTTTTCAGTTGTCAATTAACAAGGTTTAAAGGAGTTTTTCCGTTTACTACATCTATAATCGCTCCCGCTGTTAGCATACAGTCACTTGTGAGGGATTCACATGTTGTACCGCCAATGTGAGGTGTGCATATAATATTATCCAATTTAAACAATGGACTGTCGTATGTAGCAGGTTCCCTCTCATACACGTCAATTGCTGCCCCGGCAAGTTTTCCTGTTAAAAGAGCATTATAAAGCGCTTTTTCGTCAACAATGCTTCCTCTTGCTACATTTATAAAATATGCACCGTCTTTCATTATTGAAAATTTGCTTTCAGACATAAGTTTTTCAGTATCCTTTACTCCAGGCAAGTGCACGCAAACAATATCGCTATTTCTCAGTACAAAATCAAGATCAGCAACTTCAACATTGAGTTTTTTAGCGATGTCATAGTTTGGGTATAAATCATATGCATATAACTTTGTGCCAAATCCTGAGAGTTTTTGCGCAACCGATTGAGCAATTGCTCCAAAGCCAAGTAAGCCTACTTTCTTGCCCATAATTTCACAGCCGGCAATCCTGTTCCAAATCCGACTCTTTGTGTTGTTGTTAAGCAATGGAATCTGCCTGACAAGGGATAGGATTAAGCCTACAGCTAGTTCAGCCACGCCATTTGCATTAGCACTGCCTGTGTTAGTTACTGAAATCCCATATTCTCTTGCCTTTGCAAGATCAATGTTATCAAGACCTTTGCCTGTCTTAGCAATTATTTTCAGATTCTTTGCTTTTTTAAATAAGCTTTCATCCCATTTGCCAACTCCTCCGGCAATTACTCCGCATATTTCAGGCAACATCTCATCAAGCTTATCAAAAGAAGTCCAATCAATAACCGGTGACTCTATTATTTCAAAGCCACTAGAAATTAGTAATTCTTTTACCTCTGGGTTTTTTGCATGTAAATCAGGAATTGTAACAAAAACTTTTTTCATGGTGGTTCACTCCTATCGGGGCATTTCGGTAAATTTAATATGACCATTAACCGGGGAGTATTTTAATATTCTCCCCGGCTTTAGTCTTTAAAAGGAGCCGAAATAATACTAATTATCTTGTTCTAAAAATGCGCCCTGTTCTTTTAGCATATCAATTAATTTTTTTACGTTTACACTGCGTGGTGTGGTACTTGATTTTATTGCCAGAGCTGCTGCTGTTCCTGCAGCTTCGCCCATTCCAAAGCATGGCGGCATTACTCTTATTGCCGAAGCCGCATTTGGTGTTGCTGAAACGGGTCTTCCCGCTACAAGTAAATTCTCAATTTTTAACGGTACCAGTACTCTGTAAGGTACTCCGTACCAACGCCCATTACGCATGGTTGTATATACACCGCTGCCCTTGTGTTCACCCTTTGCATGTATATCAACAGAATTAGATGCCATTAAAATTGAGTCTTCTGGAATTATCCCATCCAGTAAATCATTCTCATTTAGTATATATTCGCCCTTTATATGCCTTGTCTCGCGAATACCTATACTACTTCCGGTATCAATGAGTCTTGAGTTCTGATAACCCGGCACGTTTTTTTTCAAAAACTCAAATATTTTAAATGCCTGTTTTCTGCCTTCAATGGATGCTTTGGTTAAATCCTCGGACTTAGTTCCATCAATGCCCGTTAATCTGCTGATATTAAGCCTCCATTCTCCTTTAACATTGCTTTCGTACATGCCTAAGGAGCTTCTGTCTATGTCCCATTCGCCTCTTTCTATTCCCTCGGTCACTATCCAATGGAATGTACCCCAGTTCCTTTTACCATCAAATCCCATTCGGTATCTGTTTCTGCTAATCTCCAATTCCACTTCATCAGAATTAACATTACCGGCTCTAAAAAACATTGATCCGGGCTGCATCCAGTTGTCTTCCTCTGCTCCAAGAATACAGGGGGCATTTGACATGGCTGCAATATCTGCATCCCCCGAACAATCCACCACAATTTGCGCTTTAATGACCCTAAGGCCGGATTTACATGCGGCTACCACACCTGTTATCCTGTCCCCATCCAATATTACATCTATTATCTTTGTGTATAATAATAATCTGCAGCCTGACTTAAGAACCATTTCTTCTGCTGATATTTTTAATACCTCCGGATCAAAAGGTGTACAATGATCATGTCCTCTTAATATGAATGAACAGTATGTACTACCTGAACGCACTTTTGACGGATGGATTGCTCCTCCGCGTTCCTCCATATTTCTCACAAGCTCATCAAATATTCCTTTTATCACCTGTACTTCTCCGGTTGCATCATAACTGGTCATAAAGGGGCCCACCAAGCCTGTGGTAGCCATCCCCCCCAAACATCCATAGCTCTCCACAAGCATGGTGCTTACTCCCCTTCTGGCCGCTGCTGCAGCAGCTGCTATTCCGGCAGAACCACCGCCAACTATCAATACTTCTACTTCATCCGTTACTGGTATATCCTTTTTATAAACATATCCTGACATTTGTTTATCCTCCTTGGTTTATGTTTAATGAGCACTTTAGCGCCTTCCCCCGTTTTTCACAGCTCTGCTTTAAGTCAATACATCTTGCGAAGAACTGTATGTGTTTTGTGCACAACACACATTTTTGTTTACAAAAACACCTTTGCGTTTCGAGCTTTTTATTAACCTTTAATGCCGGTTCTTGTAATACCCTGTATAAAATATTTCTGCATTGAAAGAAATACTATTATTACAGTAACAATTGCACTTGAGGCTGCGGCCATAATGTAGTTATAGAACCTCGTCTCATCATCAAGCAGAGCCTGAAGCCCCAGCGGTATTGTATATAACTGCTTTTTTGTAATGAATATTAACGGATTTAGGTACTCGTTCCACATTGTTATAAAAACAAGAATTACGATTGAAATCATTGCGGGCTTTGTAACCGGAACTATTATCCGTGTCAGTATCACAAAATGGGAAGCACCGTCAATCTTCGCCGATTCGGGTAATTCCATAGGTATTGAAAGATAGAATTGCCTTAGCAAAAATATTCCCAAAACAAAGAACGAACCAGGTAGAATTAAGGCAAGATGGTTATTATACAAATTAAATTTGTAGAATAACGCAAACCTTGGTATTAAAGTAACCTGTGTCGGAATCATTATAGTTGCCAGAAACATCATAAATATTGCATTACGTCCTTTAAACTCTATCATTGTAAAAGCGTAAGCTGCTGTTGTACAGACAAACAATGCTCCAACTATTGTAAGGAATGCAACCTTTATGGAATTATAGTAAGCAATATAAAATGGATAATACTCATTTAACCATACAAATTTGTAATTTGAAAACATTAACTCGTCAGGTATCCACTTAATGGGGTATGCAAATACTTCGCCTGCTTTTTTCAATGATGCGGACACCATCCAAAGCAATGGAGTGATAAACAGTAGAGCTCCGGCGACCATTATAACCGTTAATATTATTTTTATAATTATCTTTTTGTTTCCATTATTTTTTCTTAGAAATTGACCCATTTATCTTGATACCTCCATTGTATTAAGGTAACAGTAAATATAATTGCAAACAGCACCATTGCAATAGCAGAAGCATAACCCATATGGTAAAATCTAAAAGCTTCTCTGTATAGTTGGTATACCAAAACAGTTGTGCTTGTCCCCGGGCCTCCGCGTGTTAGCAGGTTTACAGGGGCGAACACCTGAAAAGTACTTATTGTTTGGGTTATAACCAGAAAGAATGTTGTTGGTGTAAGTAAAGGAATGGTTATGCTTTTTAATTTTCTGTACCAGTTAGCTCCGTCAATGTTTGCCGCCTCATACAGTTCCTGCGGTAAATTTTGCAGTGCTGCTAAATATATGATAAGACAATACCCTATACGGGTCCACACCGACATGAGAATAATCGTGACCATTGCCCAATCAGGTGAAACCAGCCACTTCGGTGGGCTTTGCACTCCCAGCGCCATAAGGAGCTGATTAACAGGTCCCTGAGATGGATCAAACATTGCCATCCATAGCACAGACACTGCAACAGTGTTTGAAACATATGGTATGAAATAGGCCAACCTTAACACGTTTTTCATATAAACCATATTATTTAATATAATTGCGATAAGAAGGGACAAAATCAACGTGACCGGCACTACAACCAATGTGTATACAAAATTATTTTTTATGGAGGCATTAAACCACTCATCACCAATCATGCGGGTAAAATTTTCAAGCCCAATAAAATTAATATTATTAAAACCGGAGATTACATCCCAGTTTGTAAAAGCCAGATACACAGAAAACAATATTGGAATCAATAAGAATATTGTAAAACCTGCAAGGCTGGGTAATAAAAATAAATATCCGTATAATGTTTCTTTTTTTCTGTTCAAAAGTTTCACCTCATTAGAGTGATATAAATGGTGCTTATAAGTTCAATCTTTCCACAGTATTTTTCTCTCCCTGCATAGCAGGCTACCAACTGCGGTTTGATGTCACACCTCAGCATGTCTGCACCAGCGTCTATAATTCGACCACCAAGCTGAGGCGAAAGGATATCGTTGAATAATTCTAAAATATATAGTTGGCAGAAGCAATTCCATATGCACTGAGTTTAATGTGATATGTAATACATGGAGTTGTCTTCTGCCAACCACTAGCCATCAATGTCTATTAGTCTTCTCTTTTTATAGCCTCGTCTGCCCTTCTCTTCATGTTGCTGATGGCTTCGTCAACTGAAATTATATCAGACATTACTTTCTCAAATTCCTCTTTACCGATAACAAACAGTTGGTCATATGCGTCAAAATAGTTATCGGAGAAATGAACCGATTCGTAATCCAGAACAACCCTCTTAAATGCCTCAATATCAACTAGTTTGCCGGTTGCTTTTGCATCGCCGAACATTTGGACAACAACAGCTTCTTTATCGGTGCCTGTGAATGAAGGAACGTGTCCAACCTGAGCAATTCTGCTTGAGTTATCAAGTCCCAACCATTTGATAAAGGCCCATGCAGCATCCTTGTCAACGGTATTGGTGTTCATACTAATGTAGCCAAATAACTTAAGACCGTTTGTGTAATTATGCTCCTGATCTGCTAAGGTTTTAGGATACGGTGCGAATGAAACCGTGAAATCACGGGGGTATTCACCCATGTTGTTTAAAAATCTTGCAGACCCTGATGTATCAACTATCATAGCGATTCTTTCCTGAAGTAGGAGATCGATTCCTCTTAAATTTGAAGCCCATATTTCAAGATACGGGAATGCTATCTTTTCTACATTCTCCATGTTATATCTCATCTCTATAGCCTGCTTGAAATATGGGTGATCAAAGTTTGAAAGCTTTTCTTCATTGTATAAGGCATTTGAGCCAAGTACGGATACAGCAGGATATGTCCAGAAGTAATGATCCTTATGATCTGCGCATCCAAATACTTTGTTGGCGCCTTCACCTTTAGTTAGCTTACGCGCAATGTCAAGATACTCGTCATATGTCCATTCCGCAGGAATTTCAATGCCTTCTGCATCAAACATGTCCTTATTAATTGTAATAAATTCAGAAATACAGGTAATTGGCAGTCCATAATATTGATCATTATACACGTATGTTTCTGGTGAGAAGTCTCTCGAAACATCAATGCTATCTTTTGCAAGATAATCATTCAAACTGTAGAACAGCCCTTTTTGTGCTCTCGGTATGAATTTTTCAACACCGTAGTTTAATACGAGATCAGCTTCGCCTGCAAGCAGACTTACATCAAGAAGGGTGTTACCTTCTTCATTGTTTCTGAATTGATTGTACACAACTTCTACATTGGGGTATTCTTTGTTAAAATCTTCGATCCACGATGCAGGTCCACTGCCTTCACCCCACGCACACCACAGTGAGATTTTCCCTTTTACATCTGCTTTGTTTGTTTCGTTAGCCTACTGAGTTTGACCTGTTGTGGGTGCTGTTGTTGGTGCTGTTGTTGGCGCACTTGTCTGATTATTCTGACCCGTCGGTGCACAACCTGCCAGCAAAGAAAGCGCTATAACAATAACCAATGCAAAGCTTAAGTAAGAAACCTTTCTTCTTGTCATACAAAAATTCCTCCTTCTTTCATGTAGTTTTCAGCAATTATCACTTCAGATATGTTGCAACACACTGCTTAAGAAAGGCCATTTCGTCTAATCCATAAAGTAATATGTTCAAGGCCTTGCTTTAGTTTTATTATATAAGTTATTTAAAATTAATGAATGAACTATTCACGATTTATTGTTCAAAATTCTGTCACAGAATTAACAATCTTCACTTTTTTGTTCTGATTCTTCACGTTTTTTACCGGAATCTAAAGAATTGTACTTATTTCTGTACTGCGTTGGCGTTAAATCGGTTATTTTCTTAAACACCCGCCCGAAATAGTTTATGTTTTCATAACCAATTTTCTCCGCAATGGTATAGTTAGGAAGATTGGTTGTTTTTATAAGCTCAATTGCTTTTTTAATCCTTATATCTGTAAGATATTCCACGAAGCTCATGTTCATGTCTTCTTTAAAAATACGACTAAGATAACTGTCGCTTACAAAAACATGTTGTGCAACACTTTTTAGAGATATATTCTTTGAGTAATTCATCTTTATATAATCGATTGCTAACATAATCTCTTTCCGGTATGCAGAATGTCTTGCATTTTCAATAAGGTTTACACAGTATTCACCGTATTGCAAAAGCATCTCTCTTGCTTCCGCAATAAATTCGACCTCGGTAATTTGTATATAATCGGGTTTATTTGTTCCACTATTATCCTTAATACTGTCACCATAATTCTTTAGAACAGCACCCATGCAATAATATATCTCCATAAATAATTGTATGCACTTTTCAACCGGAGGGCGGACTTTTTCAAGTTCATTAAAGATACTGTTAATAATCTGTTTTATACCGTTTGTATCACATATATCAAGATAATCTATTAAATCTTTTTGCTCCTTTGCGGAGAAAACCTGTACGCTCTCATCTGAAAATAGTCTCTCATGGTATTTGTATACAGTACCCGCACCGCTATAAAAACTGCTTTTACATGCATTAACGGCCTGAGCAAATGCAATATTCAGCTCAGAATAGTCCTTAAAAATTCTACTGATACCAACAGAAATGGATACATTAACAAATTTATTAACATATACTAATAGTTTTTGACTAATATCATATACAGCTTTTTCTATCCTGCCATATTTTTCATTGTCAAAGCAGAGTAAAACTACAAAGCCGTTTTCTTTATATTTGAACAAATCAAGTAATCCCTTGTCTTTAAGCTGCTGCTCCATCACACTTATAAGGGTTCTTTCTGCTTTTGCCCTGTCTTCGCCAATATTGTTATAATTGTCTATTTTAACGTATATAAGTACTTTATGCGCACTGATATGAAAAAGCTTTACGTACTCATGATCTTTTATTTCTTCAGTTTGTTTTTCCCCATTAATCAAGCTTAAAAAGCAAGCGATTCTTTTACTGCGATCAGTAATATTGTCATTATTGATCATGAATAGTTCCGTGCCTTCAACCTTTCTTTCTTCTTTAATCTTTTTTGATACGGCAAGCAGCAGCTCAAGCAGCTCCCCCGAATCCATGGAAAGCTTCAGCACATAATCCTCAGCACCATATTTCATTGCCTGCCTACAAAACTCAAATTCGTTATGACAGCTTAATACAATAAATTTTACAAATGGGTATTCCGTCTTGGCAGTCTTAATAAGCTCTATACCGGATAGTTTTGGCATCATAATATCAGTTAAAACAATATCAGGCTTTTCACTATGTATCATTTCCATAGCCTCTTTGCCATCCGCTGCAAGACCAACAACCCTGAACCCGTTTTCCTCCCAATTAATAAGGGATTTTATGCCCGTTCTGACAATAATCTCATCATCTGCAATAAGTACCTTTATCACAAAAATGCCCTCACTTTTCTAAGGTATTCCATGGAACAATAATAGTTACTTCTGTTTCTGTTCCACAAATACTGTCAATTTTAAGACCATATTTCTCATTGTAGCTTAGAACTATTCTATCGTGTATGTTTTTAAGGCCTACTCTTCCATTTTCTTTTGGATCTTTTCCACTATATAAATACTCTCTTATGGCTGTTAGTTTTTCCGGCTCAATTCCTGTGCCATTATCCTTTACTTTTATTACTAAATTGTCACCTTCTTTATATGCGATTATATCAATACGCCCTGTACCTTCAATGTTTTGAATGCCATGATATATGCTGTTTTCAACTATAGGCTGCAAAATAAACTTGAACACCCGGCAATCAAGTGCTTCCTCCTGTATATCATAATTAACCGAGAATTTATCGTTATATCTTATTTTTTGGAGATACACATAGTTTTTAATATACTTAATTTCTTGGCAGAGCTTTATTATGTCTTCCCCTTTTCCAATACTCTCCTCCATAATAGAGCCCAGAGCAGTAATCATCTTGGCTGCTTCATTTGCTCTGCTCATAATAGCAACGAATTTAATATTATTTAAAGTATTCAATATAAAGTGGGGGTTGATCTGCGCCTGAAGCGCTTTAAACCTTAGTTCCTGCTTTTGCTTTTGCTCCTCTTTAACATTATCAAACAGAGTCTTGATTCTGCGTGTCATTTTATTGTACTCTATGATAAGATCCTTTACCTCATCGCTTCCCTGTACAGGGAAAATTTTCCCTAGATCGTCCTCCTTGACCTTTCTCATATTGTTTCTAAGCATTTTAATCGGTCCTGTAATAGTTAAAGATATTAATACTGTTATCGTGGTAAAAATTATAAGCGTTAATGCTATAAATAAAGCAGTAGTCTTTCTTATATCGGTAATTTGCTTAAATATGCTGTCGTATGGAGTAAATGTGATAAGCTTCCAATCGGTTTTTCCAACCCTAGCGTAGTTTACGATGGCTTTTTCGTCATTAACATAATCAATGAAAAACCCTTCATCATTATCCAGAACTTTTTTATAAAAATCCTGCTTTCTTAAGTTGTCTCCAGAGAGGTTTCTGTTTGTAAAAGAAATAATTTCTGCCTTTTCATTTATAATGGCAGTTTCACTGTTTTCATCCTCATTTGTATTAGATATAATTTTATATATATCGTCCTCATAAATGCTGACCATTGCAGCTCCATATGCTCTTCCGTACCTGTCCACAAGAGCTGCGATAGTTAAAAGGTTGTCCTCGGTTTTTGTTATATAATCATAGTCATGAAAAATCCATACAAATTCACCTTTTGTCTCAAGAGTCTTATTATACCATTCCATAGAGTTTAAAAGCTCATATTCATTACTTCTGTATTGCCTCCATGATGTGTATATATTATTGTAAAAATCTGTAACTGTTATGTGTTTTTCAATTTTGTTCAGGTATAAGCTGTCGGTATCCATTAGGTTTATAATTGTTCTACCTCTCTCATAGCTGTTGTATTTTTCGGGAAAGCTTAATATATCAGCAACGTTTCTGTCAAGCGCAATTATTGTTACCGACCTCATCATTTCTCTGAATATACTTTCTAAGGTAATTGCCTTAATATTAAGGCTGTTTTGAATAGAATCGGATATTCTCTCCTCCATTATTTTTTCAATAGGCTTGCTCATAAAAAAAGAAAATATTGAAAACGGTATAATTAAAAATATAATGAAAGATATACTTATTTTGCTTTGTAATGTATTAAACCTGATATATTTTTTTAATAACCTCATAATATCCCCACGCATTAATTGTTTTTTCTAAAAACTGTCCAAATTCTACACATAACAATTATGGCACCATCGGTACCAAATTTAAGATATTATACAAATTCTGTTTTCCCATTTTAGCGATAGCTAAAACATATGACTTGAAACCATATTTTTTGTTGAAATGTACACAAATATAATTTTATTGCATTAACTCATGCATTCCATACATAAAGACCTTCATACCGGTATTTTATGCATGAAATGTGTGCTCTCATTGAATCGGTATCATGAGTCCTTGCAGTGAAATTATATATATACTTTATTATAACAGAACATTTTTTTGTTTTCAATTGGTATGCATTGGAAGTAGGTTAATCCATATGACAAATTTTTGTTGAAAAATTGTAGGATTTTGAATTGCTATAAATCATCTGTTTATATAAAATAAAAATAGTATCGTGAAAAGTAATATAACGAGGCTTAGATGGACCCCCGCCCTACCTCTTCGCATATTTTCAACCAATCTGGATGAAAAATACCTGGTGGCGGGTACCAAAATTATACATATCAATAGCTTGTTAATCAGGTTGCTCTGGTTAGTAAGGAGGATTAAAATGAAATCAAAACAAAGATTAATGTCAGCCATAAACAGACAAATACCGGATCGTCTTCCGGTAACAACCCATCATATAATGCCTTATTTTTT
>DAIPML010000041.1:13238-17223 GCA_036768735.1 Clostridiales bacterium
GACAAATACCGGATCGTCTTCCGGTAACAACCCATCATATAATGCCTTATTTTTTAAACAAATACATGAAAGGCATGGATAATGACCATTTTTTTGCTGAAACAGGCTTAGATCCAATTATATGGATCACTCCTTATATGCCGGATGAAAAAAAGGGGCAGTTTCGGATTGATTCAAGCAATGAACCAGATATATTCAGCATCAGGAAAATATTTTCAGAAAAATGGCGCATTGAGGAGCAGGCTTTGGAAGATCCTAAATACAAAACCACACGTTTTTCGGTGCATACTCCAAAAGGAACCTTGACTACCATTCTTCAGGCTAACGAGTATACAGTTTGGGTTCTGGAGCCTATGATTAAGGAGAAAAAGGATATTGAGCTTATTGCCGAATACGCTGATACACCGCTATGTGATGTGGAAAGCGTTAATGAAACCGCTAAAAAATATGGTGACGACGCTTTAATCAGAGGGCATATATGCATACTGGACATATTTGGTCAACCTGGCTGTTGGCAGGATGCAGCCTGTCTTTTTGGTATTGAAAAGCTTATTTATGAAACCTATGACGACCCTGAGTGGGTGCATGAGTTTCTTGCGATATTGCGGGATAAGAAACTGCATTACGTACAATCCTTGAAAGGCGCAAAATATGATATTCTTGAGCTGGGCGGTGGGGATGCCTCATCTACCGTGATTTCACCATCTATTTTCAATGAGTTTGTAGCTCCTTACGACAGTGTTCTTATAGCTGCTGCCCATGAAGCAGGGCAAAAAATTGTATACCATACCTGCGGCGGCATGATGGCAATACTTGAAGATATCGCCGCTATGAATCCTGACGCTATGGAAACCTTTACCCCTTCGGGAATGGGCGGCGATGCGTCATTGAAAGAGGCAAAAAGACGTATAGGGGATAAGGTTTGCATGATAGGCGGCTTTGATCAGCTTCATTTCTTCCAGAATTGCACTACTGAAAAAACAAGGGTTGAGGTACGCAGGTGCTTTGAGGAGGCAGGAGAAAACGGTGGATATATCCTTAGCCCGTCCGACCATTTCTTTGATGCTGATGTTAAATTGATAAAGGCAATGGCGGATGAGGCTAAAAAATGTGTGTATTAAAATGCTATGTATGATGCAAAGGCTTCCTGATAGGCTGCTTTTCCTGTTTTCGCTATTGTGTCGGCTATCCTGCGCAATACTGGGTTATTTATATTTTTCATTTGCTTTAATCGACTGCTGCTTAAGCTGACATTTGATATATAAGTTGCACATTTTTGTTAGGCTCTGCTTTCGAAAAACACCTTGTTCCATCCGTTATTTCCACTATAGCATATCAATAATTAAGTTCAACTTGTATTGTAATTAGTAAATTATTCAATTAAAAGGGGGATGATGGTTCGCACTTGAATTCTTGAACAACAGTTGTTTAGTTCGTTACGGAATCAATCTGTATCCATGTGAGTAAGCATAGGTACTCCTTGTTCAAAAAATGGCATTGGGTTCACATATATGTGATTTACCGATATTGCCAGATGCAAGTGAGGGCCGGTGGAAAAACCTGTGGAGCCAACCAATCCAATAATGTCGCCTTTTTTAACCATATCACCGGTTTTAACATTTAATGAAACCATATGGTAATACCATGATTTCAAGCCATAGCCATGTTCAATGATCACAGTATACCCGGTGCCAATTAAATAGTCTGCTATAAGAACCCTTCCGTTGTTCACCGCCTTAACAGGTGTTCCCTCGTCCTGCCCTATATCCAAACCGTTATGTCTGTATGATGTGGGGGCATTGTTTACATGCCTTCGTTTCCCAAAGTCATATGCCCTCACCCTTCCGCCTTCAACGGGCTGAATAAACGCGCCCTCCCAGTATTGCTCGTCATCACAAACAGGTCTTAATGGGGCTATCTTCTCGGTAACCTCTCGAGCGCTTTCGTCATTTCTCGTAGCAGCTGCTACCTTTGTATCAATCACTAAGTACTGCGTGGTAAACTCCTTATCCAGAACCTCCACCTCAAAGGTTTTAGAAATATCTCCTGCAGCAACATTAATTCCATATTTTTGATTTGCCTTGTGAAAATAGCTTACCGGAAGCAAAATTACCCTCTCCGAGCCTTTAGCAAACACATTGGGGGTAAAATCAATATCTGTTGTTATGGTTACATTTTCGTCCTGATTAACATGGTTCGCAGTAATCACCAACAATTCGCCCGGATAGGTTTTTAATGCCGATATGCTTATCTCTGGAGGGTTATCAACCTGTACAGTGAAATCAAATTGTGCTTTCCCATAAAATCCGCGATTTTTATTTTCGAGCCACTTAAGTTCAAGAGAACATTGGTATGCTCCATCGCTGAGAGAAAAGGAACCATTTTGAATATTTTCCGATACAAAAATTTCTTTATTCCCTTGAAAAAAACTCCACTTAACATTGTCCGGGTTTTCTTCTGACAGAATTTCCGGAAGCTTGGAATCTTTTATAGTAATGTTGATACCCTCGCTGCCGCCGGACTGATTGAAACTCGAATCATAATAATTATTATCGGTTTTTCTAAACTTCCATTCATAGCTATTGGGGTCTGGTTTATATTCATCTAAACCATTTTGAATAACAATTTTGGGCGGAGATCGAAGTGCGTAAATTGGTTCAAATATAGGCTCGGTTAGTAAACTGCTAAAATATTCTTCACCAATACGTTTCGGTTCATCATTTATTATTATGAAAAGGTTCCTGTTTTCCAGATTCTCGTCAAGATACATCGTAATTTCTCTTGTATGCTTTGGCTTTTTGCCTTCCATCATGACCCGGTATTCCGATAAAGCTTCACCTGAAGTGTGAATATCATTATCCACCGGTTCCGCGTTGTTAAATACTTCAATGTAATATCCCATCTTACTTTCATCCTTATAAGTGGAAGAATTATTGTCATTGTCTGTAATCGTAATTTGATTAAATCGGGACAACTTAAATTCAGCTTTTGAAAACAAATCAATACCACTGCAGCCGCTAAATAATAAAAAAACTAAGATAAATGAAAGATATAAAGATATTTGATTTTTAAATGAATATAAAGAATTGTATCTCATCATAAATCCTTTCCACAGATTGTTTTAACAGTTCGATTTCCCATGTCAACGATGTTATCTTCAATACTAAGAATTGTTCTAAAATATCAACACTATATAAGTTGAACTAAATTTTACTTATGCCATCACAAGCAAATGACAAGTGGGAGTAAGCGTTTTTGCCAAGGCATAAGATTAAGAAAATATTCAACTTATATAGCTACATTGTTGACCAAAACCTTGCTAACCTTGCTAAAACCTTATCAAACACCTCATAATTCCACAATACCAGAATTTAATTATACACTGATACATACGAAATACTGCATTCTATGAATATTCCCAATTTAATACTGACAAATGTACTCCCTTATGTCAATTATACCACTAATAAATAAGCTAAACTATATAGGTTTAATTAGAAACTCAACTTATATAGACACGAATTAATGCATATACCATTTGTTTTAGCAAACCAAAACAGGCACATGTGCAATACAAATTGTAAGAGAATGTAGATGTGAAGTAATTTTTTACAGATTTCGGCCAATAACTTTGCGCCTATATTTTGCTAAATATGGTTTTGCGTTGTTTCAATATGTAGCTATCATCATCCAAATTTATTATTACGCACTTTCAGAAACCTTACCTTTCATCTTCTCTATGGTTGATTTTAAAACAACCGAAAGTAGAATGAAAAACGAAGGCATTATGAAATAACGATATCTAACCTGTATTTCTATGAACAAATACACAATATAGTTAGTAAAAATTAAAGCTACAAAAAAATTAATATCATTTTTTTCTTTCTCCCTCCAGAGAATTAAGATAGTAAAAATGAGTGCTATAAACACTAATATATAAATGCTTTTCTCAACAGCTAAAATTACATTGATGGCTTCTTCATAT
>DAIPML010000390.1:0-2255 GCA_036768735.1 Clostridiales bacterium
AAATACCAGGTACTTGTGGATGAAAGAGCAAAAGCGTTGGCTTCTAATTAATTATTAGGGTGGTGTATTTGTTACCTTATGGACGGAAGGGGTGCTGTATGCAGCACCCCTTTTGCAGTTTAGTTGAAAATATGAACGGTAATGTATCATTTTTCCTTGATTTGTGTAAATTGAAAGACTGTTTTTGGAAAGAATAGGAGGTATTTATGAAGGATTCCATTGATAGCCTACCTAACGGCAAAAAATTTATAAGTTGGGAAGTCACCCAAAACTATGATCAAGAAATACATGTTTCTGTTAATCATCCAAACGCCTCGGATAATAATGACGGTAGTGCGGAACATCCTTTTTTAACAATTAATGCAGCAGCTGCAATTGCCACCCCAGGAACACGTATCGTAATCCATGGGGGTGAATATAGAGAATGCGTTCGGCCTGCACAGAGTGGTGAGGGACCGGATAAAATGATATGTTATGAGGCATTTGGCGATGGAGAAGTTGTGATAAAAGCCTCTGAAATTGTAGAACAGTTTGAAAAGAGTACAGGTTGGAGAAAGAGCCCAGGCTTTAATAAAATTGAAAATGAAGACTTAGTGCAAATATGGCAAATTAAATTAGACCCGGATATTTTTAGGGGATACAATCCATTTTGTGCTGTTAATATCTTACATGATAGATTGTTTATGGAGTATGAAAAGACAGATATGACGACATACCTTAATCGACGTGGAATGGTTTTTTGTGATGGCAAACCACTTTATCAGGTGGCATTATATAACCAACTTTCACAGCAAGAAGGATCATTTTGGGTGGAAGCAAACGGTCAAACAATCCATTTTCGTTTAGAGGGTGATGCGGATCCTTCTAATCATAAGATAGAAATCACCTGTAGAGAGCAATGCTTTGCACCTGAAGTACCGTTTTTATCCTATATTAAGGTGAAAGGCCTAACTTGCGCACATGCAGCTATGGGGGCACCTGTCCCACAACGGGGATCGATCTCTTGCTATAGAGGTCATCATTGGATTATTGAGGATTGTGTGATTGACTGGTCGAATGCAGTCGGTATTGATATTGGAAATGAATGTTGGCATCATGAAATTATAAAGGGCCAGCAAATAGGATATAGCATTATACGAAGATGTAAGATTTATGATGCAGGAGTGTGTGGTATTGCAGGGCTTTTTGCAACACATGTCTTGATTGAGGATAATCTTATCAAGGGAACCGGATGGCAAAAAATGGAGCTTTCTTGGGAAGCTGCAGGTATCAAGATACATAATAGTATCGATAGCATGATTCGCAGAAACATTTTTACTAAGACCATACGAGCAGATCATCTCTGGTTGGACTGCGGTAATGAAAACAACAGAATCACGCAGAATTTATTTTTGGATGGAATAGAGCAGAGAGAAGCTATTTTTATAGAGTGTACCAGAGATGATGTTAATAGGATAGATAATAATATTTTTTGGAACATAGAAGGGCGATTTGATCCCGATAAAATACCAAAAGAGAAAGGTTCTTCAGGATGGTACAAGCTGGTAGAGGACAATGTAGTCAATGGATATGCAATCTATGGAGAAGGTACGGATTATCTTTATATTGCCAATAATTTGATCGGTAAATGTAGAGGGGCTGGATATTTTGCTAAACCTGTTTCGTTCCGTATGTCAGGAATGGAGAGAGGCGGTACCTCAAGAAATGCTCGTTTGTTTAATAATATATTTTATAAATGTCAGGAAGCTGCCATTACAATGCCTACGGAGAAAAATGAAGCAGAGGGTAATTTGTATGTAAAACAGACAGGCGGTTATTTAAGAGTTATGTATCCTGCACCAGAAGTATGTCTTGACTTATCTGCATGGAGAAAGTTCTATGGATTTGATATGACCGGTCAGGAAGCTTGGTTTGAGATAGATGTCGATACAGAGAACTATACATTACAGTTTAAACCGGCAAAGGATGCTCCTAGATTCTTTGCAAATCAAGAAGAAAAACGTAGCTTTGTATATGATCCTTCTAAGGTACAGGAAGTTCGAAGTGATAGTTTGGCTTCATTAGATTTTTTTGGTGATAGTGTTAATACAAAAAAGCGTGTTCCGGGACCTTTTATAGAGTTGAAACCAGATAAGATATATAATATTGACCCAAGAAAGCTGAAATAATTTGCTTTACAGATTGGTTCCCTAAAAAATGAAGAATTAAAATAGAAAAGGAAGGTAAATTTATTGAAAGCGAAGTTAATAATAAAC
>DAIPML010000391.1:0-2217 GCA_036768735.1 Clostridiales bacterium
GTGCTGAAAACAAGCCGTGTAGCCCGCAACAGCGGCGGTGCGGCTCGACAGGAAAATCGCCCGCAGTCGGCAACTGCATATAGTTCCGTCCGTTTAGCGGTCAGGCTGAGGCGTCCTACAATAGATTTTAAGAACATAAATTGAACTTTATGCAAAAAAAACATCAATATAAAGCGACTGTTGTTTGGACAGGAAACAAAGGTGTTGGGACAACAAATTACCTGTCATACGAAAGAGAACATATTATTTCAATAGAAAAAAAGCTGGATATTCTTGGTTCATCTGACCCGGACTTTAGGGGAGATACCACAAAGCATAATCCTGAAGAACTTTTAGTTTCTTCCTTATCTGCTTGTCATTTGCTTTGGTATCTTCATTTGTGTGCTCAAGCTGGTGTTATCGTGGCAGATTACACAGACAACCCAATTGGCGTAATGAATGAAACTGAAAATGATGGCGGACACTTTACTGAGGTAATTCTTGATCCAGTAGTAATTGTAAAATAAGGTTACATGATACAAGCAGCAAAAGAATTACATAAAAAAGCCAATGAGCTTTGCTTTATAGCTAATTCGGTTAATTTTCCAGTAAAACATGATGCATTAATAAAGACTAAATAGAAATGAAAGAATTAATGAAACTAAAATTTTTTGTTTGCGTGGCTTTTTGTTTTCTAATTGCAAACAAATCAATGGCACAAGGAACAAGTTTTTTTGAAAATGATAGTATAGATAAATACATACAACAAGCAATTGAAAATTGGCAAATACCAGGGGCAGCAGTTTGCATTGTAAAAGATGGAAAAATTTTGCTTCAAAAAGGTTATGGTGTGCGGGATTGGAAAACAAAAAATAAAGTTGACGAACAAACCATATTCCCCATTGCTTCGGTCACGAAGACATTCACGGGGACATTATTTGCAACAATGGAGGCTGAAGGTAAAATATCTTTAAATGATTTGGTGAAAATGTGGCTGCCTTCGTTTAGTATGAAAGACAAAATATATGAAACGCAAATTACACTAACAGATGTTTTGTCTCATCGTTCCGGTTGGAAAACTTTCCAAGGTGATTTTATCAACACCGAGACGAATTTAGATTATTCTTCAATGATTAATTTATTTTGCAAGCAAACGCCTGCTTATCCTATCAGAACGCGTTTCGGATATTCGAACTTCGGATTTATGATTGCCGGTGAATGTGTGAAAAGCATTATTGGTCTAAACTGGAATGTATATTTGAACTCGCGGTTATTAGTACCGCTTAAGATGAAACGAACATTTGTTTTTGAGGAAGAAATTATAAACGATACAAACAAAGTTTCAGGTCATACTTTAATAAATGATTCGCTTGTTGTTCTTCCTACTCATAAAGTTCAACCTTTCAGTGATGGCGGTATGTATGCAAGTATTAAAGATTTGGGAATTTGGATGAAAGTTTTATTGAATAAAGGAAGCTTTGAGAATAAAAATATTATCCCTGAAAGTGCAATAGAAAAAATGTGGCAAAGTAATACCATTATCGGCAAATCAAAAGCAGCTGACAGGGAGTTGTATTTAAAAACTTATGGGCTTGGATGGGAAATCTTTCAGTATAATAATGTAGAAATCATGCAACACAATGGAGCGTATGCAGGAGCTTTAACTTCATTGGCACTTGTTCCTAAACTAAAGTTAGGTATTGCCATATTAACCAATCAAGACAATCATTTACTACACGAAACCCTTAAATGGCAAATAATTGATGAATATCTACAGAAAAATGCACCAAATTATACGCTTAGCTATATAGAGCGTCAGAAAAAAAGAAATGCGGAAAATAAAACTCAGCGTAAAGAGAATAAAGAAGAAATAGAAAATTTTTCCATAAACATGGATTTTATTATTGGTACATACTATTGCGATTATTACGGCAAGGCATTCATTAAAAAACAAGGTAATGAATATGTACTATCCTTAGAGCATCACCCACAACTTCAAGGAAAATTCTCAATATTCAAAAAAGATAAGCTCACCTGTACTTATAATCAACCAATGTTTGGCACTGTTCAGTTTCCTTTTGTTTTTGATAATAATAGAGTGAAATCATTTAAGTTGTTTGTGGATGGGTTTGTAGAGTCAGATGGTTATGAATTTAAAAAATTAAAATAATAAAGCCCGAACCGCTAATCGAGTAGACTGCCCCGCCAGCCTTGGCTGACGGGGAGAGCCTCTCACAC
>DAIPML010000392.1:0-2186 GCA_036768735.1 Clostridiales bacterium
ATAAAGCTTACCGGAGAGCAAGCCTAATGGATGATAACGAAATTGTGATCAGAAAAATGCAAGAAGAGGATATTGAAGGTATACTTATAGTAGAAGACCGATCATTTACGATTCCCTGGTCGAAAGAAATGTTTTTTGACGAGGTTAATAATCCCTGTGCGGTTTATTATGTTGCTCTGTCCGGAGAAAATATTGTAGCATATGCCGGAGTGTGGTTTATACTGGACGAAGCCCATATTACAAACATTGCGGTTGATCCTGATTATAGAAATCGAAAAATTGCCACAAGTTTATTGAGTAAAATAATTGAAGCATCCAAGGAAAAAGAAATAAAAAGCCTGACCCTTGAGGTTAGGGATGGGAATATTTCTGCTATTTCATTGTATAAACAGTTCGGTTTTAATGTGGAAGGCAGACGCAGGGGCTATTACAGCGACACCCAGGACGACGCTCTTATTATGTGGTGCCATCTTGGTTGATAGAATTGTCTTAACAAAAATATTATACGAGGTCAGAGCCGTCTCTGAAGAGTTCTAAGAATTACTGCTTTAAGATATTATTAATAGATTTGAAAATCTATGAAATTCAAAGCTATAGGAAGGAAACTCAATATTTATTGAGATAGGAGAATTACCATGAATCGTTACCAAAGCCTTTCAAAAGATATGCTGCGGCGTATATGCGAGCCGTCGTTTTTTAAATTTGAGGACACTTCAAAGATTCCGGCGTCAAAGGAACTAATAGGGCAGCAACGTGCCGTTGATGCAATGGACTTTGGTCTGTTTATCAGAATGGACGGCTATAATATTTATATGGCGGGTGAATCCGGAGAGGGGAAAACCCGTTATGCTATAGATGCTGCGCAAAAGAAAGCAAAACACAGGAACACTCCCGATGATTGGTGTTATGTATGTAATTTTGATGACAATGACAATCCAATGGCTATTCATTTGCCTGCTGGAAAAGGCAAGGAATTTAAAAGCGATATGGAGGAGTTTGTAAAAGTCCTCGAACAGGAAATTATAAAGGCTTTTGAAGGCGAGGATTACGAAGAGGAAAGAGCAAGGATCCTAAAACAATATAAGGACAAAAAGGATGAGCTATTAAGCATTTTGGATCAGGAAGCCATGGAGCATGGGTTTAAGGTGCGTATTACAAGTACTGGAATATACTTTATACCGGCAATTGATGGTGAGCCTATAAGCGAGGAAGCATACAATGATTTAAGCTTAGAGGAGAGAAAGGTACTAAATGATAGATCCGAAGGTCTTCAAAAAGAAGCTATGGGAATAATCCGAAAAATAAGGGAGATAGAATCCCAAGCGGAAGAAGCTATTAAGGAATGGGAGAACCAGATTGCTTTGTTTGCAGTGGGTATAAACATTGACGACTTAAGAGAAAGATACTCTGATTATCCTGAAGTTTTAAGCTACCTTAAAAATGTTCAGGAGGATATTCTTGATAATCTTGATTATTTCCGTAGCGATGAATCTGCTGATGAATCACAGTCACAGTCAATTCTTCCCCTGCTTATGAAGCATTCGGCAAATAACCCTACCGACAGATATAAGGTCAACTTAATAGTGGATAACAGCCGACTCGAGGGAGCACCTGTAATAGTTGACTATAATCCTACATATTACAATCTTATGGGCAGGGTGGACTATGAAAATGAAATGGGTACAATAGTTTCAGATTATTCCATGATCAAGCCGGGACTCTTCCATCAAGCAAATGGTGGTTATCTTATCCTTCAGGCTATTGATGTGCTGAATAATCCTCAATCATGGGAAGCTATAAAGCGTGCACTTAAAACCCGAAAGATATCCATCGAGAATATAAAGGAGCTAATGGGTCTGGTTGCGGTCTCTCCTGTGAAGCCTGAACCGATTCCCGTGGATGTAAAAATTATTCTTGTAGGCAGTCCAATGGTTTATCATGTTCTTTTTGAATATGATAGGGATTTTAGTAAGCTGTTTAAAATAAAAGCGGATTTTGATGATGTAATGGAATGGAATGATGAGAATATAAACGGTCTGGTTTCTTTTATTGCTGCATTTTGCAGGAAAGAGGGAATTCGACATTTTGACCCTACCGGTGTTGCGGAAGTGGTTCAATATAGTTCCTGGCTGGTCTCTGACCAAAGGAAGCTTACCACAAGGATTAATGAGGTTGTAAATATTTTA
>DAIPML010000042.1:0-5719 GCA_036768735.1 Clostridiales bacterium
CATTAGGTGGTCCAAAAGTATGCATTAATGGTCTGATTCCAATGCAATATTCAATATGTTTTTTAGCCCGGCATGTTAAAATACACTTCCTAAATTTGTAGTCATCAGGTCATCAGTAGAGGTGGGGGAAATCTGAGCCTTGTTATATTTATTTTTTATGCTTCAGCTCTGTGTCAGCAGAATTAAGTCAATTTGCTGGCAACCAGCGCATGCTTTTTAACGTGCTACAAGAAGAACACCTTCGGAAGATTTCAACGAGAACGAATAGTAGCCGTCAGCTCGTCGTGTGAGAGGACGCATGCCTGTGCCCGACATGGCAAAGACTGTGCGATTATCGGCGCGGAACACGACTGTGTATTCTGCCTGCCTGCGGTCGAGTGGATCATCTGCACCACATATCATAAGCGCATAGGAGTTATCTCCTGTACGGGAAACCATCTGGCCTGCAATCAAGTTTTCACCATTTTCAGCACATACATCGGTAAAAACGCCTGTGGAAAGCGAAGCGAGAGGTTGTTGGTGAAGGTTTTGCAGTTCCTGCGCATCTTGGAAACCGATAAAATGCGTGGCAACACATCGATATTTCATATAGGTTTCACCCAAAGTATGCAACTCAGCGTTGACCTCTTGTAACTTGTTATATTGCTCGGTTTTTTCACCCTTGTCGTCGAGCACTTGGTTGTGCCACCATCCGGCAGTGTAGCAAGCCCAGATAATCACCTCTGCACCGAATGCCATGGCACTGTAAGCCTGAAAGCGCAACTGGTTGGTGCTGATCCACTCTTTCTCATGTAATGAATTGACCTGTAAAACAATCCACATACTGCGTCCTGTGCGTAGACATGCGTCGGACACGGTACACAGGTTTTCATATGCGCCTGCGACGGAGGCAGCGTACATATAAAAGTCGTAGCAAATGTAATCGGTGCCGATATTTTCGCAGTATTTTTCTATGTATTCATCGTAGGTTTGTGTGCCAAGCTGGTTTATTGTTTCCTCCGCGTTGTTCCTTGAGACGGAGGCGTAGTTCGGATAAAGGTTCAAATAGGCGAATTGACGCGGAAAGTGGTAGTTTACATGGTCAATGACCTTCCCGTAATGTGCAAAATCGAGTGCGGACGGCTCATCTCCCGTGTCAATACCCCAGACCGCCGGGTGGTCTTCAAAGGTTGCGGCGGCATCTACATAGCGGTTGAGCGGGTTGGTTTTGGCCATACTTCCCGCGTTGTGGCCGTCCCCACCCCACCAGCCAGGTAGAACACCGGAGACGACTGCACCCACGCCGTATTTGGTAAACAGATCTAGTGTGGGGCGGTCGCTGGGAACGCCGACAACAAAGTTGATACCGCATTCAGCCAGTTCGCAGATATGTTTTTCTGTACGTGCGTAAGGCTGCAGAACATAGGTTCCAACATGAAAACGTGAACGATCCATAGTGTTCATATTATATCCCCCTATTTTTGGTAATTATAAAATAAGTATATCATCTCGTACATTTACCGTCAATCACTTGCAAAACCAGTAAATCAGGAGGTTAGTCCCTCTAATTTTTCGTTCCCTTGGTTTTTTTGCTTGACAATTGAAAATCAATAATACAATAAGCACCTGCAAGACCCGTTACCGGCGATACATCGCCAAAATCAAATGCGATAACAGCCTTTTGGGGATAACCGGTTTCCGGAGGAAGATCAAAATCATCGATAAAAACCTGATGCCATATCCTGTCAAGAGATATATTCTTAAGACGGGGTAAAACCTTTTCTATTTCTTCACAGTATATATTCAACATTTCCTGCCTGGCTTTTTTATTATCTTCATTTCTTTTTAGAAAAACCGGCAGTGTAAGATTCTTCATTGATCGCAAATAATCAAATCTGAGGCATTCTGTAATAACATCAGTGAGAAACGGAAATCTATTTTTTATAAAAACATAGAATATTTCATACAGATTAAAGGCTTTAATTGGTCTATCCAAATAACCCTTGCGTCTCATGAACATTGCTAACTTCTCAAAAAAGCCGAAGCTGTCGGGCAAGCTTAAGCCTATATTTTTGTCTATGTTTATGCCTATGTTTTTGCCTTTGCTATGAACCACAGAAGCAGTATTTACTACTATTAAAGAAGTCACAAATCGCCCTGAATTATAAAAAAGCTCCAGACAGGCTGCAATATCCTTTAACATCATAAATTCCCCAGCATCCATATAATTATTCTTTATTATTTCATAAGGAGGATAGCTGCTGTATTTTATACCATGGAGCTCTGCTTTCTCTCTAAGTGCGGAACCCCTAAGGAGCTTAAGAAATCCTAATTGGAAATGATGCGAACCCAATTTATAAACTCTATTAAAAGATTCACTAAACTTTTCATAGCTTTCATAGGGAAGCCCGGCGATAAGGTCTACATGCAAGTGGATGTTATTAAAAGAAATCACTTTTTCAATGTTCATTAAAGCTTTTTCGATCCGCCCGGGGCGCTCTACAGCTTCCAAGGTTTCAGCATGTACAGATTGAATTCCCGCTTCAAGCTGAACCAATCCCGGAGGCATTTTTTCAAGGCAATCTAACATGTTTTGTGTTATAAGACCGGGATCCACCTCAAAATGAAAAACTATATCCTTGGCTTTATATTTTTGTATGTGATTCCATATATCCAATGCCTTTTTTTCATTGCAATTAAATGTCCTGTCAACAAATTTTATAATTCGGGCACCACTATCAGATAATACTTTCAAAGCATCAAAGACTTTTTCCACAGGAAAGCTTCTTACTCCATCGGTTACGGAGGACATACAGTATGAGCAATGAAATGGGCAGCCTCTTGACGCTTCCACATATGCAATTTTATTTTTTAGTGAATCTTTTTCAATAAACTGATAAGGGCTTCTAAGAGTATCAAGCTTGCTAACAACAGAGAAGCTCCTAAGCTGCTTTTTTTCTTCGTTGCTAATTTTGTTTCCTTCCCGTATTTTTTTCAAAAGAAAAGGCAGCTTTTCCTCTCCATCGCCGGCAATAATGTAATCTACAAACTCATTCGACTCTAAAAGACCACCATTATCAAAGCTAACCTCCGGTCCACCCGCTATTATTATAATCTCAGGATTTGCTTTTTTTATATCCTCAGCAAGCTTTATAGTGTATTCAATATTCCAGATATAACACGAAAAAGCCACAATATCAGGCTTTTCATTAATAATCGCTGAAAATATATGTTTTATTGGTTCGTTAATCGAAAAATCCAGAGTTTTAACTTCATCAAGTTCTTTGTCACAGGCAGCTTTTAAATACAAAACCGCTAAGTTCATATGAACATATTGGGAATTTATTGCAACTAAAAAAGTTTTCATTAAAAAATCCTTTCCGTATATTATTGTTGGGATTATATATTTTTCGTAAGTTGTTTCTGCATTTTTAAGAGATTCAATTAGAAATCAAGGTGCCTCACCACTGCTTTATTGACAGTTCTTGTTGCGGGATGTCCCCACTCCAATTGATGTTCTATTTAAATCTGTTAAAACAACGGAAGAAATTACTTAGAACCGTTTTTTACGAAGCAAAATAAAGTTTCAACGCACATTTCAACGAGGTTGGTCGCAGGCAAAGCCTGCTATTTTAAATCTGCTTTTTGCTCTGTTTTTTATGTGTGGGCTGGGAGCTTTCCTTTGATCTTGTAAACAAACGCCAGTATTTCAGCTACTGCCTGATATAAGTCCGACGGCACCTGCTGCCCTATGTCCACAGCCTTATACAGGGCTTGAGCGAGCGCTACGTTTTCCACAGTCTCGATTCCGTTTTCCTTTGCAACCTCACGGATACGCTTTGCCATATAGTCTTGGCCTTTGGCAATAACGATCGGAGCCGGAGCTTTATCTGCATCGTATTGGATTGCCACTGCAAAGTGGGTCGGGTTTGTAATAACCACATCAGCCTTTGGAACCTCACTTAGCATTCTTCTCATGGAAACTTCCCGCTGCTTTTGCCTTATTCTCTGCCTTGTTTCAGGATTCCCCTCTATCTCTTTATATTCTTCTTTCACTTCCTGTTTTGTCATTTTAAGGTCTTTCTCATATTGCCACCATTGATATCCATAATCCAATATGGCGATAATAACCATCATAACACATATTTTAATGGCAATGTCTATTGCAGTTGTGAATATATAGATAGCCGCAACAGTTAAATCCTGATCCATTAATTTAATGATATTGTACATCTCACCTTTAAGAGCCTGCCATGCTACCACGCTTATTACAATAATTTTTAAGAGGGCTTTAAACAGCTCTACAAGACCACGTACCGAAAAAATCCTTTTTATTCCGTTTATCGGATTCAGTTTACTGAATTTTGGCCTTAAGGTTTCCGTTGTAAACAAAAAACCCGTTTGAGAATAACCCGCTACCAAACCTGCTACACAAGCTATTGCGAATATAGGACCTATTATTTTCAAAAGCTGAACCAAACCCAAACCCATTAATCGCATTACTTCATTAATAGAAAGCACATCAAATGTGAGAGCCAGGTCATTGACGCAAAGGCGATAAAAAGCTTCAATTTCCTGGTACATATAACTTCCTAAGAGCTTAATGGATAAAAACACTATAAGAAGAACCAGGCTTGATGATATTTCTCTGCTTTGCAGTACCTGGCCTTTTTTTCGGGCATCCTGCTTTCTCTTTGGAGTCGCTTTCTCCGTTTTTTCACCTTCTCCGGCGAACAGCTGGAGATTAGGACGAATCGGAGGCTTTATATCCGACTTCACCCAAAAAAAGATTCTATATAATTTTCTAAAAATTTTTTTTGGAAAAGAAACCACTTTACCCTTCTCCCCTTAGAATTTCCATAAAGCTCATCATCTCTTGCTGCATGCCTCCCATTAAAACATGAACAATGTTGCGGAAAGCCGTCAAGGTAAGTAAAATAATTCCGAGTCCCAGAAGAATTTTCAAAGGCATCCCCACAATAAACACATTCACCTGCGGCACCGCCTTAGCTATCACTCCCAGGGCAATATCGGCTATTAAAACAGCGGCGGTTACCGGTGCAGCAATTTTAAAGCTAATTGTAAAAACCGAACCGAAAAGATCCAGCACGAAATTCATTATAGGCTGCCCAATTACAAGCTTACTTCCAATCGGAAGGGTTGTAAAGCTTTCGGTTAATGTATAAATAAGAAGATGATGCCCGTCAATAGCAAGAAAAACCAGCATCGTTAATATAAAATAGAAGTTTGCTGTTACAGGTAGTTGGACTTTGGCTTCCGGATCAAAAACGCTGACCATTCCAAACCCTATGTGCAAATCAATCATTTGACCGGCAAGATATATGGATGTAAGAATTAAATATGATATATAACCTAATACAAGACCAATAATAAACTCTTTTACAAGCAATAGAATGTATGCCAGAACACTTGCGTATAAACCAAGAGAAGGAACAGAAACAGTATAAGATAAGATAATAGCTAAAATAAATGAAAAACCTATTTTATAGTAGGCAGGTAGATTCTGTCGTCCAAAAATTGGAGATACAACAAACAATCCGGTTATTCTTAGAAATATAAGTAAAAAAACATCCCACATATCAAGCAGGAAGTCAAGCGGTATAGTCATGCTGTTCTCCTTTTGCAGTTCTTAAGCACTTCACCACTGAACCTGTTGTGCGGTTAGTGTATTTATCGCTGTTTTGTAATTATCAATTTAAGTACTTTACAACTGGGTCTG
>DAIPML010000042.1:5819-16708 GCA_036768735.1 Clostridiales bacterium
CTGTGCAGTTAGTGTAATCATCAATTTTTTAAGCTCTTAACTGCTGGGTCTGCTGTGCAGTTAGTGTAATCATCAATTTTTTAAGCTCTTAACTGCTGGGTCTGCTGAGTGGCAAGTGTCCAAAACGCTGCGGGAAAGTTGAGTTTTATATTTTTATCCGACAGATTGGCGCTTGCAGTGAAATTCTCACTTAATAAATTGAAGAATATTATCATAAATTCTTATTGTAAACTCCTTCAAAGTTGTAAGCATCCATGCTCCGAAGATAAAAAGAGACAAAAAAACAGCAATAATCTTAGGTACAAAAGACAGGGTCTGCTCCTGAATTTGTGTTGTAGCCTGGAATATGCTGACTGCTAAACCTACAACAAGTGCTACACCTAAAAGAGGTGCTGAAAGCTTTATTATTGTAAAGACTGCATCGCGTGCAATATCCAAAATCTGTTGTTCCATTCATAACCCACCTCTCTTATGTATTTTAAACCAAAAGCTGATAAATATCTGCAGCTACATCAGAGTTGATATAGTAAAGCAATTAACTGTGGTTTGTTCGCACCCTCTATATTTTGTGATGCTGTGTAATAATGGAAACTATGCTTCATTTGCATGAGTTGCATTCCGCCAATGTTTCCTATAATTGCACCCCTATGTCTTTCCAGTTACCTGTGAATAGCAACAAAGTCTTCCATATCTAGCCAAATGATTTTATAATCGTACCGGCAATCAGATTCCATCCATCAACCAATAAAAACAACAAAATTTTAAAGGGAAGTGAAATCATAATAGGTGGAAGCATCATCATACCCATTGACATAAGTGTACTGGCTACGACCATATCAACCACAAGAAAAGGTATGTAAAGCATGAACCCAATTTTAAAAGCAACAGTAAGCTCACTAATCATAAAAGCAGGAATAACAACGCTTAAAGGTAAATCATTTATATCCTCCGGAGGGTCAACCTCAGCTATGCTTGCAAAAAGAGCCAGGTCCTTCTCCCGTGTGCCCGCTTTATTAAGCATGAAATCCTTCATAATATCCGAAGCGTTATCGATTGCTTGTTCCATCGATATTTCGTTCTCAGAAAAGGGCTTTAAGGATTGCTCATTCAAATCTGTTATTACAGGCGACATAATAAAAAGAGACAAAAACAATGCCAAACCTATTAAAACCTGATTAGGTGGCATTTGTTGCGTCCCCATCGCATTTCGCAAAAATGAAAGTACAATTATTATACGGGTAAATGAGGTCATCATAATAAGGATAGACGGAAGAATTGATAATACGGTTAGATACAACAACAATTTAATACTGTTTGAAACATCCTCCGGATTGTCGGAAGAGTTAATGGTTACTCCCTCATCAGAAATGGATATTCCCGGTTGTGCAAACCCGTTTACACAGAAAACCATCATCAGAAGCATAAGGCATAATATAAAAACAATTCTCTTTTTCCCTTTTGCCATCGATTCCTATACTTCCTTATCGTAGCTTTTTTCTCTTAAGTGCTCCAGCTTTTGAATATTTTCTTTAATTATCTCACTTTTGTCATGCTTTTTTTCGACATCTTTTGTTTTGCTTTTAAATTGATTCTGCCTCTTATCATTATATCCGGAGATATATCTGCTGTAAATCTGGTGAAAATCAAACCCTACACCGGTTTTACTTTCACCCTCATTAATAGCCTGCTCCGCTTCTTTGTCAAGCTTTACCTTCGCAACCTGTCTGAACTCTTTTTTACCCGATAAAAACAGAAAATATTCGGTACCTACCCTAACAAGAATCAGACGCTTGTCCAGACCAAGGCTGATTTGCTCAACTAACTGCATATGCTTTGATTGCATAGATGCCAGCGTTTTTTTACCTACGAATCGTGCCGCAACATAAGCCATATAAAGTATGGACCCAAATATGAGAATATACCCAAATAACTGCAATTCGAACGGCAGTACAAACACCGCCTTTCTTAGCCAACTACCTTTTTGACAGCCTCAACGACTCTTTCAGCTTGGAACGGTTTGACAATAAAATCTCTCGCTCCGGCCTGGATTGATTCAATAACCATGGCCTGCTGACCCATAGCTGAGCACATAATGATCTTCGCATCTGCACTTAAGCTCTTAATTTGTTTAACTGCTTGTATACCATCCATTTCAGGCATAGTAATATCCATTATAACAAGATCCGGAACAAGCTCTTTATATTTCTCTATTGCTTTAGCTCCGTTCTCTGCCTCGCCTACAACCGTGTAACCATTTTTCATAAGGATATCCTTAATCATCATCCTCATAAAAGCTGCATCATCCACAATCAGTATATTTGCCATACTAAGAATCCTCTCCTTATATACAATACTTGTTAACTATTATAACTCTTAGCTTATGCCCTTGCTAAGACTTTAAAACTCGTGTGACACGTTATATTATATAATGGTTGCTTACGTAAATCAAAGTCTTTTTGACGGATGAATAATATCCGTTATTCTTACACCAAAGCTTTCATCAATTACAACAACCTCACCTGTGGCAATATGCTTGCCGTTAACAAGAATATTAACAGGCTCACCCGCAAGCTTGTCAAGCTCAATAATTGAGCCTTGACCAAATTCAAGAATTTCTTTGATCTTCTTTGTTGTACGTCCTAGTTCAACAGTAATCTGCAAAGGAACATCCATTAAAAGACCAATGTTTTGCACTTCCACAGATTGGCTGCCCATGTCAAAGGACTGAAAGTGAACAGGCTGGACATTGACAGTTTTTTGAGGCTGCTGCATGGGTTGCATGTAAGGCATCTGGGGAAACCCATATGTCTGACCCGGGGCTGTTGGTGGCGGTGCAGCTTGCTGTGGTGGAACATACTGGGGTTGCACTTTTGGTGGTTGCTCCTGCTGCTTGGGTGTAGGTGTATGTGCAGGTGCAGGTGCAGATGCAGATGCAGGTTTTACAGGAACAGCAACCTGTTTTGGACTTTCAGGCACTACTCTTGGTTTTTCTTCAGGTTTCAGTAAGCTTTCAACAAGTTTTTTTGCAAACGGTACCGGAAGAAGTTGCATAATCTGGCTGTCTATTAAATTGCCGACAATCAGCGAAAAAGCGATTTTAACTATCTTGTTTCCTTCATCAAAGCGAACTTTTTCAGTGTCCTCGTCAAAATTAATTAATTGCGCTTCCGGAGGTGAGATATCCACCCGTTTATCAAGCATTGATGACAATGAAGTAGCAGCGGAACCAACCATCTGGTTCATTGCTTCACTGATTGCACTTAAATGCAGCTCGCTTAATTCCATGCCTAAATCGACCTGGCCGCTTCCTCCCATCATCAAATCGGTTATAACCTTTACATCGCTTTCCTGCATTATAAGAAGATTAAAACCGGTTATCCCCGTTATATACTGCACCCTAACAGCAACATACGGCTCAGGATATTGTTTTGAAAGTTCCTCCCAAGTTGTGACGGAAACTTTTGGAGTAGTAATCGTGACCTTTTGCCCCAGCAATGTGTATAGAGTGGTCGCAGAAGTACCCATGCAAATATTTCCGATTTCGCCCAGGGCATCGATTTCCTGAGGTGAAAGAATAGGACTTTCCTCGAGCTCTGTTGTCTCCCGCTCATTATCTATGCTTAAAGCTCCACTTAATAATGCGTCAATTTCAGCCTGTGATAACATATCTCCCATTTATCCATCCTCCCTTCTGATTACCTGGGTTACCTTAATCGCTGATTTTTTGTTTTTAACGCCTGGCTTTGCATTAAATTTATGCAATTCGCCAACCATAACCTTTAATTCTCCATCTACGTTTGTATCCAATGACATGACATCACCCACCTGGAGCTGTAAAAATTCAGAAACCATAAGCTCTGCCTTTCCAAGAACTGCTATTAAGGGTACATTTGTTTCTTCAATTTTCTGTTCAATTGCCTGCTTTGTTTCTTCAGTCGTACCTTTTTCGATCATAGAAAACCATATTTTCGTGCTGAGCTTTGACATAACAGGTTCCACAACCATATGCGGTATGCAAAGGTTCATAAGTCCTTCCACTTCACCAATCTTTGCCTGGAAAGTGACAAGTGCAATCATTTCTGTAGGGTTCATAATTTGCGCAAACTGTGCATTGGTTTCAATTCTATCAAGGTGTGGTCTTAAACTCACCACATTTTCCCATGGCTCACGCATAAACCCAAGCATCTGTGATATAATCCGCATTAAGATGGCTATTTCAATTTCCGTAAAGCCGCGTATTTTCTCAATTCCGGTACCTTTTCCACCAAGAATCCTTTCAATTAATGAATATGATATAGCTGGTGAAAAATCAAAAATTATACTTCCGGGTAACGGGCTAAAATTTATTATGGCCAGCACAGCAGGGTTTGCTATGGAATTGGTGAATTCTGAATATTGCAACGCTTCAATTGATATAACATCAACCTGCACCAATGTCCTTAAATAACCGGAAAGAAAGTTGGTTATAAGCCTTGCATAGTTCTCGTGGATTATCTGCATTGTACGCAGGTGATCCTTTGCAAACTTACTTGGTCTTTTAAAATCATGGTTCTTAATCTTCTTTTCGGTTGTTTCTTTATTAAACTCCTGTGCGTCAATTTCGCCTGTGCTTAATTGAAGCAATAAATCATCTATCTCATTTTGGGACAGTATGTCTCCCACAGGTATATGTCCCCCCTTGCTTTTTACTTAATGCACAATCTTTTATAATTAAGCAACTAAAACCAGCTAATTCATAAGTTTAAATCTGCATTAAAGTATTATTGCGCGAACATTTGAAGCGTTACCTTATACACAGTCTTTTCTTTATCTTGCTTATTTGCATTAATAATATCATTAAATATTCTTATAAAGTCATCTCTTGCTTTATAACGTGTTTCAACAAGCTTTGCCTCTGTTAGTGTCATATCAGCGAAATAATCCCCAACAGCCTCTTCCAGTTCACTCATATATTGTGTAACACGAGTGGTAACGTCAGTTTCTTTCTTACGTTTTTCACCGGTATCACACTTTATGGTAACCGATACCATTACAATAGAATCAGGATTCTCGGGTTCGCCTTTTAATGCGAACATTTTTTCCTCGCCCAGAAAAAGCTTGAACTCAATCATTTCTGCGTCCGGTACAACACGTTCGCTCATACCCTTAGTAGTCTCAACATCTATTGCGGCTTGCTGATTTGGGTTATATGATATAAATAAAAATATTATTAAAATCGCCAATGAAAGCGTTAATACCGCAATGATAGCCAAAAGAATAGTATAAATGCTTTTACCCTCCAAGGAGCTCCACCTCTCATCCTGATAATATGTTGAGTTCAATTTCCCCACAGTGTTTTAGACGCTTGCCTGCACAGCAGGTTACCGATAGCAGTGTGTTATCACACCTTAGCTTATCGATACCATCAAAACATTAATAACACTACTGATTATCTGGGCGAAAAAACATAACTTTTTGCTTGTATTCTATCACTTTTCGAATAATATCTTCAACATTTTCTGCCACTACAAGCTTTTTTCCGTTAGTAAGGGTAATAACAGTATCCGGTGTTGCTTCAACAGTTTCAATCCATTCACAATTCAGGATAAACGTTTTTTGGTTCAACCGGGTAACTTCAATCATTTTCATACCCCTTTCATTCAGTCAAGCAGCAGCTTGCTCATAAACTCATAACACTATGATTACCCGGCCTTCTTTAGAGGTTGATGAATTTAATAATTTCAAAATTTCCGTTAATGAATTTAAAGAAATTTTTAATATCATCAAAAAGTCACTTTTTGACTTTCCGGGGATTAATCATGTTATGGAACCCGGCATCGGCATGGTGCCGGATTCCATTGGGAAAACAAATAATTCTGTATGCAACTTTTTAAAGCTTTCTCTGTATCTATTCAGAGGCAAACATCTAAAGCCTGCGGGTTTCTGTCTCGTTAACCACCCGCTACTTTTCCGGGCTACTGAATAGTAATGCCTTTAAATATCAGGCGGCTTAACGTTTCATGTTGGTAAGCTCCTGAAGTATTTCATCGGAAGTTGTCATAACCCGGCTGTTTGCTTGGAATCCTCGCTGAGTTACGATCATTTCGGTAAACTGCTGAGCTAAATCAACATTGGACATTTCAAGTGTTCCGGGATTAAGGTTACCGGAGCCTTCCGTTCCGGGCTTAAAAGCTCTGTTAAAATCACCGGAGTTTGAAGTTGGCAGGAACAAATTGCTTCCGGCTTTTTGCAGACCTGCTGCATTGTCAAACACAGCCAGACCAACCATTCCCAGCGGCTGCTGTCTGCCATTACTGTATACGCCTGTGAGTATTCCGTCACTGCCTATGCTGAATGTTGTTAAGGATCCCGGCGGATACCCGTCCACTTGTGTGGGCTTAACCGAGCTGTCATCGGCAAACATGGAAAGCTTCTCAAAATTCAGTTGGAAAGTGAATGGATCCGCTCCCACATTTCCGGCTGGTTCTAATGTAATATCTGGTTTTATATCGAAACCCGTTTGATTAGTTATGATCTTGCCTGTACTATCAAACTTTATATATCCTGTTGCATTCGACACTGTTGCACCTGAACCTGTAACAGAATAATACCATGAAGTATTGGTAGTTGGTTCTGTTCCTGTTGTCGTCTCTACAAAGTTTTTCCAGAACCTGACGTTTAGCTTGTACTCATTTCCAAGGTCATCAAAGACTGTCAAAGGCACAATAAAATGCGGATCAATATTCTGTGAACCATCGTCAGGGATTTTGTCCGGATTTCCACCACCTGCAGCATCTTTGGTGTCAGGTATCTTGTTTACTTCTGCTCCGTTTATTACAGTACCTGTATAGCCTCCGACCGGTGCCTTTGTTGCGTCAAGATTACCCGCAAGTATAGCCTTTGTTGTAACCTTTGCGGCAATAATACGTTTATTCATGTTATACTCATCTTCGTACAAATTCAGAGGCTTTATTTCCTCCTGAGTGTCGAATATGTAGTTGCCCTCGTTGTCCATTTCATACTTCTGCCACCCTAATAGGTTTAATCCCTGGGGAGTAACTAAGTTGCCCAGCTTATCAATTGTGAAATTTCCTGCTCGGGTGAACATCGGTGTACCCTCTGTTCCGGCACGTACAATAAAAAATCCTTCTCCCTCAATTGATAAGTCTGTTGGGCTATCGGTACGCTGCAGACTGCCGCGACCCATAAGGGTATCGACGGCATTTACATTCATACCTAAACCAATTTGCATTGGGTTTGTACCACCCCTTCCGGTGTTGGGATCAGGCGATCCCGCTCCGGACATAGTTTGTGCAAATATTTCAGCAAATGCGGTACGGCTGGCTTTATAGCCAACTGTATTAACATTGGCAATATTATTACCTATTACATCCATTTTTGTCTGGTGTGACCTCAAGCCTGAAACGCTTGAGAACATGGATCTCATCATAATAATTCCCTCCTCGGTTTACCGTTTCTTCAGTCAGTCCGAAACGGCCAGCCTCCCGATCGGGTCCGGCTGTTTAAACCCTTATTCAATATATCGGTTATTCCCGACTCAATATTAATAACTCTATATCAGGTCTAATCTGCAAATACGGCTCCATCAATGTTTGTGAAAACATTATCTTTTAGCTCACCGCTGTTCATTGCCGTAATCACTGTGCGGTTCCTGACATTTACCACAAAAGCCATCTTGTCCATTACAACGAGCGTGTCTTTCACGCCTTTGGAGCCTGCCTTGTCTACGGCATCTACAAGCTTTTTATGCTGCACCTGTGTAAGATTTACATTTCTCATATCCATTCGCATCTGAGCATGCTTTGAAATTTTCAGCTCCTGCTCTGCATTAAGCTTGTCCCGTAAAATATCGGCAAAGCCACCCGCTTGCTCTACATTTTGTCTTTTGGGAACCTGCCCTGTTGTTGGTGTAACACCTGTAACCGGTCTGTTGTTATAAATCATACGTCCCCACCTCCGGTAGTGCTTTCACCCGGCGCATCTGCATCTCCCGGTGTTTCAGTGCTTCCGGTCTCCTCGGCTGCTCCTGCTTTAGAAGCTCCTTCTGTTTCTTCAAGATCATCTGAAAGATTAGGTACTTTTTCTTCAAGCGCTTTAATGGCCTTAAGAATCTCACTAAGAAGCTTCTGCTCGGTTGAAACCAAATCCACCTTTCTGGTTGACACTATGTCTTCCACCGGAACTTCCACATTGTCAAGAATCACATGATAGCAACCCTTTTCCTCATCCAGGATCCCGTCTCTTAATACACCTTTAATCTCGATTGCTTTATCGGTTTTTTCATCCTTTGCTTTAAAGACAATCTCTTGACCTTTCATGCCTTCAATATATTCTTCAACACTACCGAAAGCATTCTTTTCAACGTCTTTAACGCTAAGAATAACCTCATCCAATGTGGCGTAAATCCCATCCTGTTTTTTCTGCAGTTTAGCAACTATTCCTTCCATTGAATACGGAGTGCCGTCTGCTGCCACATTTGTTCTAACTGAGCTTAAAAGACCAATCAGGTTGTTGTAACGCTCAATTTCCATACCCTGATATCCCAGCGGGGTTTCTGAAACATTGGTTATTTTGCTAACCGGTACATCATGACCATCCACAACAAGGTAAACCTCTCCGGAAGCTGATCTGACTGAGGACACCTCTCCTTCGACATATTTGACTTCTCCTGTTTTCTCGTCTGTGATTGCTGCGGATATGTATTTTCCCATTAATGAAAAGCCCATAGAATATGAAAAGGAATTGTTCAAATTCTGCATTTGCTCAAGTGAGCTGAACTGGGCAATCTGAGCGATAAAGTCCTGATCCTCCATTGGTTCCATCGGATCCTGATTCTGCAGTTGCGTGATTAAAAGCTTAAGAAAATCATCCTTGCCCAACTCATCGCTTACACCACGTTTGGATTTAGAGGTCTCCTGGGAGCTTATCATTTCTTCAATTGTTGTTTGACCAATTGAACTAGCATATGACATTTATACCACTACTCCTTTTATGCGGTAAGATTAATTTTCGACTCACCACCACTTAATATCCTTCCTGCAAGACCACTGTAAACATAGGTTTGATGACTTGTATCAACTCCGGGAGCCTGTACTGCAATGCGCTTACCGGGCATGGAATCCTTCTGCCAACTATGATCGTTACCGGAATCCTGATCTGTATTTTGCTGACCTACCGATACCGACAGACTTTGAACTGATACTCCGTTTTTATGGAGTGAATCTCTCAAAAGCTGCATATTGCTTTCCAGAATTGCTTTTACCTGATCACTCTCCGCCATAAAGCGTGCTACAATTTCTCCCCGTTCATGAATTACCCTTAACGAGATTTTCCCCAGACTTTCCGGCTTTAACTGAATAACCATTTCCGTTTTGTCTTCGCTCAAAAAAGTCTCCGCTTTTTCAATAGCCTGCTGAAACACAGATGTTTTTACATCAACAGGTGCCTTTAGGGCAGCAACAGGTTCCGGAATATTGACTTCGGTTTGTATTGTGTCAACAAAAGATGCTAAATTCGTTTGTTTGTCAATCTCAAGTACTGGTTCTTTTTGCTCCTTATCTACCTTTAAAGTCAAAACTTCTGTTTGCTCCTTCAAGGGTTCTTCGAAATTGTTTTCAAGCTTAAGCTCCTTTAATTCAACAGGCTTTTCCTGTTTATTGGAAACGGGAGTATCAGCTTGCTGCTCAATAGGTATTTTTATGCTTTGTTCTAGCTTTAGACCTGTGCTTATCGGCTGCTTTGCTTCAAAACTCATTGCAGGTATCACAATCTCTTCGAGGGCTTTTGTTGTTATGCCGATTTTTGCTTTTTCAGCCTCATTGAGCATTTTTCCAACAAGGTTCTTAACTTTGTCCGGTTCCAAAATAAATACCTGACCGCCCATTTCCTCAACCATTTCGGCAAGTCCATCATCAATGAGTGTTTGTAACCCATCGGCAAATTTAATCGCTATGTCTGAGGTTTTTGTTCCCTCAAGATTTTGAGCTGTTTCAAGTAATTCCTTAATTTGCGGTTCCAATGCTTGCCTTAATTCAACTGTATCCGTTAAAACTACCTGCTGTTTATGACCAGTCCCTGTCTCTGCTGCAGAAGAGCTTTTACCAGTGTTTTCAGTTTCTGCTGAAAAAAATAATCTTTGCAAAATAACAATAATTTCATCCATTATAGTCTGAAGTTTTTCTGCCTGCTCCATGTCTTCTACGCTAGGAGCATCTTCTTCAACAAGATCAACAGGCTCATCATAAACATCCACATCCACCAGACTAGTGTCAGCTCTCTTCATTGGCTTGTTCTCATCAGCTTGGCTAATTATCTTAATGTTGTCACCATTAGCGCTGCCTCCAGGTGTTTCCAGGGGCTGATTCTCGCTTGTAATACGATTGTTTAGTCTTTTAGAGGAGAGAGGCTTGAGTATCTCTTCTTTTATATGGCTGTCCTTCGTATCCAGCGTTTCACCGGAGCGCATATTTCTGCCTAAAACCTTTGAAAATGCATCATTCCCAATGCTTATTCTTTTTGATGAAGCTCCTTTTACTATAGCCGTATTGTCTGGTATTAATATTTGCTGGCTTTGATATACCAATATTTCACCTCCTTTCGCATCATGTTTTTGTTACTGTTCAAAGAGCACGTTACAGTTCGGTGGGGCTGTAACCTTTGAACAGATACGTGTTTTTATCAAAAAGCAGGTTTCCCCACTTTTTTTCGCGAACAATTGTTTAAATTTTCGGTAACTCAACTTTCCCACAGTCTTTTGGGGTTATCCTTCTTGGGGAAGCGTTCCGGTTGGTACGCTCCTTAGGTACGCTCCTTAGGTACGCTCCTTTGGTACGCTCCTGTATGGGGTGCGTTCCAGTGGGTACGCACCTGTATGGGGTGCGTTCCAGTGG
>DAIPML010000043.1:0-16647 GCA_036768735.1 Clostridiales bacterium
CGTATTTTACAAGTAAAAACGCTTGATGTTCAGCTTTGCTGAACGAGTTCACTTTGGCATAGGCAAACAGTTGAATGTACAATATGGTTATCACCCAGAAAGTCACAAAGTGACTTTCTGATGAAATTTTAGACTTCTTAAATTTCATCAGCCTTCGGAAGAAGGCTTGATAACCATATTGTGATTGCACTAGGTTGCAGCTCGCTGCAACTTCCTGCAGCTAAACCTGCAGGAAAAGTCGTTTTACGACTTTCTGGGGAGCAATCATAATATAAATTGAAAAAGAGGAGGTTGACATACATCACCAAACACAATAACATCTTTTTCAATATATATATTCAGGAATACGAAGCATATCCCTGAACCCCGCTAACTTTCGCATACCTTTGAAAGATATGGATTCTGTCTTGTGAAGACAGAATGTTTAATGTATAATCATGAAGATGGATTTGGATATATGGCGATAGCAGTGTTATGAAGTCATTTGTGGTGTAAAGAGTAAGAATAGCTGCGTCAATTTAAGGAGAATTGTGATGGATGACCGACCGATTGGAGTATTCGATTCGGGGCTTGGAGGGCTAACTGTTGTAAGTGAAATTATGAAGAGCCTGCCAAACGAAAGCCTTATTTATTTTGGTGACAATGGTAGAACTCCATATGGTACTAAATCAAAGGAAACCGTTATTAAATACACGAAGCAGGATGTTGCATTTTTGCTTTCAAAGGATGTGAAAATGCTTGTCGTTGCATGCAATACGGTTAGCGCGCTGGCTTTATCCGAGGTCAGTTCCGCAATCAACGTACCTGTTCTGGAGGTTATAAAACCCGGAGCAAAAAGTGCCCTAAAAAAGACAAAAAGCGGTAGAATAGGCATAATCGCCACACCGGGTACAATAGCAAGTGGTGTTTATAGTAGTGCAATCCTTAACCTTAATCCAGCAATCGAGATTTTTTCAAAGGCTTGCCCGCTTTTTGTAAGTCTTGTGGAAGAAGGCTGGTGGAATAATGAGATCGCCCGGATGGTCGCGGAAGAATATCTTAAGGATATAAAAAAAGAAAAAGTTGATACCCTCGTTTTGGGTTGTACTCATTATCCTTTATTAAGCGAAACTATACGAAAGGTTATGGGGGACGAGGTTTCCCAAGTTAACTCCGCTAAGGAGCTGGCTCTTGCTTTGAAAGAACTGCTTGAGGAAAAAGAAATGTCTGCAGCACAAAAACCCGCTCGATATATATATTATACCAGTGATAGTGTAGAAAAATTTAAAGAACTGGGAAAGCTAATTCTTTCAGCAGATATTGAAAATGTGGAACGTGTTGACGTGGGGAATTAAAAAAGAATATACTTACAATGAATAATGGATAATGAAAAGAAATTATGAAAAAAGTATTACCAATAAAGAAACTATATATATATATTGAATGAGAAAATCAACATAATATACACACGAATTGTTACACTTGCCATTTGTTTTGCATAGCAAAAACAAGCATTTGTGCAATATAAATTGAAACAGAAATGATTTACAAATATCACAAAGCATAATTAACTTCTTATTCAATTTATATAGATAAAAGAACAATGATAAAAGAACAATGAAAAAAGAACAATGAAAAAAGAACAATGAAAGAAGGAACAATGAAAGAAGGAACTATCTTGAAAAAAGACGTAATGATTACTGTTGATAGCAAGCAGGAGCATCCGGAGCAGGAACCGGAGGTTATGAATTTTATCACTGAAGGGACATACAGCAAAAAAGATAATTGTTATTGCATAACGTATGATGAGAGCCCTGTTACAGGCTTGGACGGGACAACCACTACTATGGAGATAGCATCGGATTCGGTGACATTAATTCGCTATGGTAATGTTTCCAGCCTTATGGTTTTTGAAAAAGGCCGTAAGCACACTTCCGAGTATAACACTGAATACGGTATATTTGCAGTTGGTGTAACTGCCAGAAAGCTAAATGTGGAACTGAATGATCATGGCGGTCATTTTGATATCGAATATGTTTTAGAGGTTAATAATCAGGTAACCAGCTTTACAACACTTAATGTTAAGGTGCAGTAAGCATAGTGAACTGTAAAGATTACTTTTAAATGCGTGCAGACTACAACATTAAGAAAGTGGCAGGGTGCATGAGCGAGCAGACCGGATGCATGGGCGAGCAGCAGGCTCTGCCTGCGACCAGCCTCGTTGAAATGGTGTGTTGAAATTGCCAAGCAATTTCTTCCGTTATTTTAAATTAAATAATAGAAGGTGATATGAAAAATGTACAGTATTTACGAAAAAATCAAGGAGCAAATAGAGGACATCATAAAAACAGCAATATCCCAAGCGATTACAGATGGCTCGCTGCCTGAACTTGAGATTCCTCAGATAATGACAGAAAAGCCCAGAGAAGAAGCCTTTGGGGATTTCTCAACAAATATTGCTATGCAAATGGCAAAGCAAGCAAAAAAAGCTCCAAAGCAAATTGCACAAATAATTATAGATAGAATAAATACCGATAACACATTCGTAATTCGGGTTGAAATAGCCGGTCCGGGGTTCATTAATTTTTACCTTAACAACGAATGGCTGTATGAAACTCTCGGTTTAATAGATGAGAAAAAAGAGCAATACGGGGAAGTTAATATAGGTCATGGTACGAAAGTTATGGTCGAGTTTGTCAGCGCCAACCCTACAGGTCCTTTGCATATGGGTAATGCCAGAGGTGGCGCTCTTGGTGATTGCATAGCGAGTGTTCTTGAAAAGTCAGGGCATTCTGTCACCAAAGAGTTTTATGTGAATGATGCAGGAAACCAGATGGAAAAGTTTGGGGCATCATTAGAAGCAAGATATCTTCAGCAAATTTATGGTGAGGATGAAATACCTTTTCCTGAAGAAGGGTATATGGGAGAGGATATTATTGATCACGCCAATGAATATATCTCTGAGTATGGTAAGGAGCTTGCAGAAAAGACTACTGAGGAAAGAAGAAAGGCTCTGGTTGAGTATGCCTTGCCTAAAAACCTGAAGTGCATTAAGGACGGGCTTGCCCGTTACGGAATTCATTATGATGTATGGTTTAGGGAAAGCACATTGTATTCCGGCGAAATTGAGGAAACCATGGATATCCTAAAGGAGCGGGGCTATATTCTTGAAAAGGACGGGGCACAGTGGCTAAATGGTGAAAAGGCCGGTCTGGAAAAGGATGAGGTTCTGGTTAGGCAAAACGGTCATCCAACCTATATGGCTGCAGACATTGCCTACCACCGCAATAAGTTTGTTAAAAGAGGTTTTGACAAGGTAATCAATCTTTGGGGTGCAGACCACCACGGTCATGTCGCCCGGATGAAGGCGGCTATGGATGCTATAGGTATAGACAGTAGCAGGCTGGAGATTGTTATTTTCCAGTTGGTTCGTTTATATAAAAACGGTGAAATAGCCCGAATGTCAAAAAGGACAGGACGCGCAATTTCGCTGGAAGATCTTTTGGATGATGTGGGTGTGGATGCAGCAAGGTTTTTCTTTAATCTTAAAACATCGGGAAGCCATCTGGATTTTGATATGGATCTTGCGGTGGAGCAATCAAACAATAACCCTGTATTTTATGTTCAATACGCCCATGCAAGGATCTGCAGTATTATAAGAAAGCTCGCTGAGGATAATATTATGGCGCCTGCGGCAGGGGATGTTGATATGACGCTTTTAATACAGCCTGAGGAAATAAAGCTTATAAAAAGATTAGCAGAGTATCCTGAGGAAGTAACTTTGGCAGCCCAGACGCTTGAACCCAGCCGCTTAACAAGGTATGTCATGGATGTGGCATCTGATTTTCATAGTTTTTACAATGCTTGCAGGGTAAAAGGCGAGGAAGACAATTTGATGTACGCAAGGCTTTTGCTTGTTAACTGCACAAAAATTGTTATAAAAAATGTGCTTGATTTAATCGGAATAAGTGCACCCGAGAAAATGTAAAATTTAAATAACCGGAGGAGAAAATGATATGATGAGTCTATATCAAGAGTGGCAAGACAAAATGAATAAAAGTGAGAATGGCGAAGTTCAGCGCAAATTCTACGAGCAGTATATTGCAAAAGAGACAGATGCCTATAAATCAATTCTGGGAGCAGAGCAAAAAGAATTATCCGGAACGGTAAAAGAGCTCGCAGAAAAGTTTTCAATGGATTCAGTTACGTTTACAGGCTTTTTGGACGGAATAAATACAAGTCTGACGCAACAGCTGGAACTGGAAGATGTTACGGAAGAAAGTGTTATAGATGCTGGAATTGATTATGAAAAGCTATACTATAACATGATGAAAGTAAAAGCAGACTGGTTATATAGTTTACCGGAATGGGATAACATTTTTAGCGAAGAGAAGCAAAAAGAGCTTCGCATGAAGCTTCATGAGGACAGTCATATTACCGTTGATAAGATCGGCAGGAATGACCCATGCCCCTGTGGCAGCGGTAAGAAATACAAAAAGTGCTGCGGGAAATAACGTTCGGTTACAAAAAAGAGTATAAATGGTACTCTTTTTTTGTTTGCGAGGTATGTTGCCCAGCACCGGGTGCATAGACTGCCCCTGATGTCGTAGCATTTTCTGATAAGGTGACAGGCAACCTCAACGTGCATAGAGACTTTTTTGTATTAAAATGATCATACTCTTATATATTATTTCCGTATGTTTGTTTGGTGGGGAAATTTGATATATAATTAATCAAAATGCCCCTAAGCCTCCGCTTCTATAAGCGACGGATAAACCGATTTCTACCCCAGTGACGAGTTTTATTTCTTACTGAAAGGGCATTTGATTAAATGGCTGGTCGCAGGCAGAGCCTAGCTGGTCGCAGGCAGAGCCTGGCTGGTCGCAGGCAGAGCCTAGCTGGTCGCAGGCAGAGCCTGCTGCTCGCCCATGCATCCGGTCTGCTCGCCCATGCATCCGGTCTGCTCGCCCATGCATCCGGTCTTGCAGTGTAAAGCGCGCATTTTACAAGCAAAACGCATGTTTCACACAAAATGCATAAAGAAGGTTTTTTCAGCACGCGTATTTTGGCGAACAATTTGCGTTAACGCTCACTGAATGGTTTTAAAGATGTAAAAGAAAGGGATGTTTTTGTTATGCTTCAGGTTAAAGATTTGTCCAAACGCTACGAACATGTGATGGCGGTTAATAATGTAAGCTTTGAGGTTAATAATGGTGAAATCGCAGTATTACTCGGACCTAACGGTGCGGGAAAGAGTACAACAATAAAAGCCATTGCGGGGCTTTTAAAATTTGACGGTGCGATAGTTGTTAACGGTAATTCAAATAAAACAGTAGAGGCAAAAAAGGTGTTTGGCTATGTGCCTGAGGCTGCAGCAGTGTATGATTACCTAACGGTTTGGGAACACATGGAGTTTATTTCGAAAGCATACAGGCTTGATGATAGCTGGAGAGAGAATGCTGAAAAGTTCTTGCGGCGATTTGAGATGGATGATAAAAAAGAGAAGCTTGGAAAGGATTTGTCTAAGGGAATGCAGCAGAAAGTCAGTATATGCTGTGCTCTTCTGATTAACCCAAGGATGATATTGTTTGATGAGCCTATGATGGGACTTGATCCAAAAGCAATAAAGGAATTAAAAAACACATTACTGGAGCTTAAAAATTCAGGTTGTGCAGTTTTAGTAAGTACTCATATAATTGACAGCATAGAAGAGGTATGGGACAAGGTTCTTATAATGAACAAGGGCAAGATCGTTCTTTCCAGAACACGCAGTGAGATGGAAAACAATGAAGAATCCCTTGAGGAAATATTTTTTGCTGCTACGGAAGGAGCGGTGGGAGCATGAATTCATTGTTCTACCTTATGAGAAAGCAATTAAAAAATATAATCTGCGGTCTTGCGAGTAAACCACTGGCTCTTATAGGATACATTTTTATTGGTATAATGATCCTCGGTTCAATGATTGCAGTTTTATTTATGCCATCAGGAACTATAAGGCATGGTTCTAACGAGTTGTTCTCAGCAATATTTACCGGCTTGGTTACTGTTGCGGTATATTTCAGCCTCAAACAGGGGGTTGATAAGGGAAGCTCATATTTTCGGTTTGCGGATGTAAATTTAATTTTTACGTCACCAATAAAAGCCAACAAGGTTCTTTTGTATGGATTTATAAAGCGTATCGGAACCTCAGTGCTTATAGTTATGTTCAGTATATTTCAGCTGCCAAATATAAAAAACAACTTTGTACTTAAAGATTATGGTGTATGGTTGATACTTTTAACTGTGCTGCTATATTCATTGCTGAGCCAAATTCCGGGAATGGTTTTATATACCTTCACATCTGTCAGTAATAAAAGGCGAGTTATGGCAAAAAGAGTGTTGGACGCTTTAGTGCTATTATTTGCATTTGGTTTTTTAGTTCAAGCACTTAAAAAAGGTAATGTTGCAGAAGCCTTTGTTCAATACCTTAATTCAAGCGTTTTTGCGGCAATACCAATAGTCGGACAACTGAGAGCTATTGTAGCAGCAGCTGTTTATGGTATAGATTCAAGTTTCTATTACAGCATTATTATTTTGCTTGTTATAATTGCGGCTTTTATTCTTATTCTTTATAAAACCGATCCTGATTATTATGAGGATGTGCTTGGCGCAACGGAACAAATGGAGCAAAGAATAAAAGCTAAGCGCGAAGGCAAAGGTAACGGAATCAATAATAAAACAAGAAAGGTCAAAGGAGAGTTTTTATCATCAGGCTCGAAAGCTATATTTGAGAAGCATTTGCTGGAGTATAGAAAAACGAGTTATTTTATGTTCTTTGACAAATCATCCATTATTATAATAATAGCTGGTATTGTGTTTAAATACCTTATGCCGGATGGGGTCAGCAATATTTTCTTTATTTTATTTTTCAGCGCATATATGCTATTTTTCTTTACAATTCAAGGGAAATGGCCTTTAGAGCTTGAAAAGCCGTACATTTTTTTAATACCTGAATCTAACACGAGTAAACTAATATATTGCACAATGGCTGAGAATATTAAAAATCTTCTTGACGGTACTCTACTTTTTACAGTTTCATATTTTCTCTTTGATGTGAATCCAATTGTTATTGTTTTATGTATCATCAGCTACGCTCTTTATGGGGCTATTTATATATACTGCGATGTACTTTCCCGACGTTTGTTCGGTAAAATACACAGTAAAACCATGCTGATTTTTATAAAAATGTTTGTTTCTGCCTTTGTCGTGTTGCCAGGTGTTATTCTTATGGGAGTAATAAGTATCGGACAGAGAAACATGATTATCACTGCGTTAGCTATAGTTGCATGGAATTTAGCAGCAACGACAATACTCTTGTTGCTATCAAAAAGTGTTTTGAACAATCTTGAAATTTCACAATGAGAAGGTGCGTACTTTGTATTGAGTGAAATGGGTTAGAATTGTATTAGAGTTTCATTAAGTCTATTGTAGGTTGAACCTTTCTGTGATAAAAATAAAATGTAATGATATATTTTGAACAGGAGGAACGTCCATGAATGAAAGAGGGCGAAATGTATTACCTATGATTGGTTTCATTATGATTCTGATAGTATTGCTTGGCGGTTTTTCCTTAGCGAAAAACAAAAATGCAAGAAAAATGTTGGATCAGAACCACAGCACAAGCACAAATACAAACCGGACGGATAAGCCGTTTGAGGGAATAATAAATAAAAGTGGTATTTTAAGTGGATACACTGTGGATGAATCAGGCGAGTTATCAACAGAGGGAATTAATAAAATAACCATTGCTTCAGTCAGCTCAGAGCTAAACATTTACCGCAGTGATTCAAATAAAATAAGTGCTAAATATTATGGAGATGTGCAATCCTCTAATAAAGATTCAGCTCCGTATCTTGAGGTGATCAAGGAAGGAAACGAAGCAATTGTCAGGATTAAGTACCCCACATGGCATAACGTTTCCTTTTCCGAAAAGACAAAATTGGATGTTACCATTCCAGATAATTGGGGTGAGGATTTAGACATAAAGAACACCTCAGGTAGTATATCTGCAAATGAGTTGAAGGGAGACGATATAAGTATTGTCACCATATCCGGTTCTATTTCAATAGATAAACTGATGGGTAAGAACATAGAAATTAAATCCACCTCCGGTGCAATTGCTGTCGACCAAGTTATTGCATCAGCTAAATTTACCGGCAGTACAATATCGGGAAAATATGCTGTTAATGTGATTGAAAGCAGAGAGGTTGATTTGAATTCAACATCGGGAGTAATTGATGTAAGTGATGCTCAATGTGACGATTTTGATGCAAGAAGCATTTCAGGAGACATCGATATTACTTTGAAGAAAGGGAACGCAGACATAGAGACAACTTCAGGGAGAATTAAGATTAAATTTCTTGATGGGTTCGATACAATAAAAGCAAAAAGCATCTCTGGAAAGGTTTTGGTCAGCGTACCTGAAAACAGCCAGTTTGATGTTGATATCCGCACTATTTCCGGAAGTATCAAGTGCAGTGATTTTTCAATGAAGGTTAATTCATCAAAAAGTAATGAGTTAAAAGGAACAGTAGGCAGCGGTGGCAGCCAGATTGATGTTAATTCTGCTTCCGGAAATGTGGAGATTATTAAAAATTAATCATATTCATAAGACCCCCACTTTTTCGTGTATTTTCAACCAATATGATTGAAAAACGCCTAGTGGGGGTTTCTTATTCTTTCTTTGGCGCAAGTAGAGTTCCCGCCAAAGCCCATTGCATATTTTACTACGTAAAAACGCTTGATGTTCAGCTTTAGCTAAACGAGTTAACTTCGCGATAATCCAATGGATCTAATACGATGATTTGAGCAGGAAGCATCCCCGGAATTTGGCTTACCAATGGAATTGTACAATGGATAAGCCTTTTTTTCTGTTTAAAAAGACACTTGCACAAGAAAAAACCGAATAAATGCAAACTCTAAAAGGTTTATTTTGATAAAATATAAGGTATAATGGGTATGTATTGTTTATATCCATATGAACACAAATTACAAGGAGGATATATAAATGAAGTTACGAGAAAATTCAGCTTACTCTCTGCTTGTTCCAACAAGCATGGGAGTTAGGATCACACCGGTTAACGGTCAGCCCGTACACAGCAGTGACACGTTTTTTATGCAGGTTACTAGTGCCGAGACCAATGTAGCGAGTATTTCTTCTTATCTTGGTCTGCCTGTTAAAGTGTTAACAGCTTTTGTTAAGGACAGTCCCATAGCAAGGTTAATTAAAGATAATCTGGCAAGCCGCCACATGGATTATGAGGGCAGAGATGTTCCACAGGGAGGTCCTTGGGGATATAGGCACCAGTTCAACATTGCCGATTCCGGTTATGGCACCCGCGGTCCGAGAGTTCATAACGACCGTGCCGGTGAAGTCGGTCTTACTCTTGATGTTAAAGATTTTGATCTGGACAGGATTTTTGGTAAGGAAGGCGTGCAGATTCTTCATATTTCAGGTCTTATCGGAGCACTTTCGCATGAGACAAGCATTTTCTGCCTTGAGCTTGCAAGAGCTGCTAAGAAATACGGAACAAGAATATCTTTTGATATGAACTATCGTGCTTCATTTTGGATAAATCGTGAAAAAGAACTTCGCGATATTTTCTCCGAAATCGCAAGCATTTCTGACATTCTTGAAGGTAATGAAGAAGACTTCCAGCTTTGCCTCGGAATAGAAGGACCTGAAGCCGGAGGAAAAGATTTAGGTGCCAAGATTGAAAACTTTAAAAAGATGATCGGAAGAGTTAAAGCTTCTTATCCGAATGCATCAGTTTATGCAACCACATTGCGAGAGGTCATCAGTACCAATACTCACAATTGGGGTGCTATAATGCTGTCCGGTGACGAGTGGCATGTTGCAGACTCCCGCGAGATTAATGTTCTTGACCGCATAGGCGGCGGAGATGGCTTTGTGGGTGGACTTCTCTATGGTATACTCAAAGGCTGGGAACCTGAGAAATGTTTGCAATTCGGATGGGCTACCGGTGCAATGGCAACAACCTTCCTAACCGACTATGCTCAGCCTGCCGACGAAGAACAGGTTTGGAGCATCTGGAAAGGTAATGCCAGGGTGAAAAGATAAGTGAACCGTTGTAAAGCTATATAAACACGTGGTCTGTAATATTTAAGTTTTATAGCATGCTGGTCACTACACATATGAAGTAACTAAATATGTTGAACTAGAGATTCAACATACACGAATTGATGCACGTACCTCTTGTTTTGGCATAGCCCTGAACAGGCACATGTGCAATATAAATTGAAAAAGAATTAATTTGCGGATATAATCAAACCCAATAAATGATTTTTTCAATTTATATGATTGAGTTTATAAAAATGGAGGGAAACTGAATATGGCAAAAGCTGATATAGGTCTTATTGGACTTGCGGTTATGGGTGAAAACCTTGTTATGAATATGGAAAGTAAGGGTTTTACCGTAGCTGTATTTAATCGTACTACCGATAAAGTAAGAAATTTTACAAATGGACGCGCAAAAGGGAAAAACATAATTGGGACATACTCTCTTAAAGAGTTAGCCGATTCCTTAAAGAAGCCGCGTATTGTAATGATGATGGTTAAGGCAGGGAAACCGGTTGATGACTTCATAGATATGGTAATCCCATACCTTGAGAAAGGGGATATCATTATTGACGGAGGAAATTCACATTTTCCCGATACAATACGCAGAACAAAGTATGTTGAAGAAAAAGGGCTGCTCTACGTTGGTACAGGCGTATCCGGCGGAGAAGAAGGTGCTCTTAAAGGCCCCAGCATTATGCCTGGTGGCTCACCTGAGGCGTGGGGCTATGTAAAACCGATACTGCAGGCTATTTCAGCAAAGGTGGAGGATGGCTCACCTTGCTGTGAATGGGTTGGTGAAAACGGTGCAGGTCATTTTGTAAAGATGGTGCATAATGGTATTGAATATGGTGATATGCAGTTAATCTGCGAGGCATACCATGTTATGAAGGAGCTCCTTGGAATGTCTCCCGATGAAATGCATGAGGTGTTTAAAGAATGGAATGAAGGAGAGCTTAACAGCTACCTTATCGAGATTACCCGTGACATTTTGGCATATAAAGATGAAGATGGCGAGCCCATTGTTGACAAAATATTAGACACAGCAGGGCAAAAGGGTACAGGAAAATGGACTGCAATTTCTGCTCTTGACGAGGGTATACCCTTAACATTAATCGGAGAAGCTGTTTTCTCGCGCTGCCTTTCAGCTTTAAAAGAGGAAAGAGTTGAGGCTTCAAAAACAATAAAAGGTGCTGCTGTGAATTTCACCGGAGATAAAAAGGCAATGATTGAAGATATTCGCAATGCTTTATATGCATCGAAAATCGTTTCCTATGCTCAAGGATACACTCTGATGCGCGCCGCAGCTAAAACCTACGGTTGGAACCTAAACTACGGTGGAATTGCGCTGATGTGGCGTGGTGGCTGTATAATTCGTTCCACTTTCCTTGGAAAAATCAAAGAAGCTTTTGATAAGAACCATGAATTGACCAATCTTCTTCTTGATCCTTTCTTTAAAGAGAAGATTGAAAAAGCTCAAGCAAGCTGGAGACGGGTTGTTGCTACTGCCCTTACTAATGGAATCCCGGTGCCTGCTTTTGCAACTGCTCTTTGCTATTTTGACGGGTACAGAAGTGCAAGGCTACCTGCTAATCTTCTTCAGGCTCAAAGAGATTACTTTGGTGCTCACACCTATGAACGCGTCGACAAGCCAAGAGGGGAATTTTTCCACACAAACTGGACAGGAGAGGGTGGAGACACCTCTGCAACAACCTACACTGTGTAGTTCTAATCAAACACCTACTGTATGGTTTGATAAAACGCGCGCAGCAAAGCGTTTTGCAAGCAAAAACGCATGTTGCACAAAAAATGTATGCCGTATTTTCGCAGGTTGCATTGCCCTGGAGCAGAGCTGCGAAAAACGGGAGAAAGTGCTATTGAAGTGATTTAGCTGTTTTATTGAATGAAAAGGATGATTGATATGAAAAATATTATTAAACCGGCTTTGGGAGCAAACGGAATAACCGATAATGAAATTCAGGTGGTTCTGGATGAACTACTTAAAGCCGATGGAAAACAACTGAAAAAAATACTTCTGCTCCCGCCGGATTTTACAAGAATGCATTCGGGAGCCGGAAAAATAACCGCTATGATCTATTCCATGCTAAAGGATTCTGTTCAAGTGGATGTTATGCCTGCATTGGGCACTCATGTTCCCATGACAAAAGAGGAGATAAATGTCTTCTTTGAAGGTGTTGTTCCATATGAAAACGTAATTCCACACCGTTGGCGTGAGGATGTTGTTCCATTAGGAGATATACCAGCAAGCTATGTGTCCGAAGTATCTGACGGGCTTATGTCGGAACCTATCCCCGTTGAAATAAATAAACGTCTCTTAGATAAATCCTACGATCTTATTATTTCAATCGGACAGGTTGTACCCCACGAAGTGGTTGGTATGGCTAATTACACGAAAAATGTTCTTGTCGGCTGCGGTGGTAAAGACACAATCAACATAAGTCATATGCTGGGTGCAGTATTTGGAATGGAAAAAGTCATGGGTAAGGATCATTCTCCTGTTAGAAAGGTTTTTGACTATGCCCAGGAACATTTTTTGAACAAGCTCCCACTAACTTATGTTTTAACGGTTACCACTTCTTCAATGGATAAGGTTAAAATTGAAGGAATCTTTGCAGGTAATGAAAGAATAGTGTTTGAAGAGGCCGTTGCTCTCAGCAGACAAAAGAATCTTACATGGATGGATAAGCCCATTCAAAAGGCTGTTGTTTTTCTTGATCCCCGTGAGTTTAAAAGCACATGGCTCGGCAACAAGGCTATTTACAGGACAAGAATGGCTATGGCTGACGGTGGTGAGCTTATTATTCTTGCCCCCGGTGTTAAGAAATTTGGCGAGGACGATGCAATTGATGTACTCATTCGTAGATATGGTTACAAAGGACGGGAGTATGTCTTAAAGCAATATAAAGAAAATGCAGATCTAAGAGAAAACCCATCTGCTGCAGCGCACCTGATCCATGGCTCCTCAGACGAGCGCTTCCGCATAACCTATGCGGTAAGCCATTTAACAAAAGAGGAAGTGGAAGGTGTAGGTTTTGGTTACATGCCTTATGATGAAGCGGTTAAAAAATACAAGCCGGAAGGCATAACCGATGGCTATTATGATGACGGGGAAGACACCTGGTTCTATATTTCAAACCCCGCACTTGGGCTTTGGACCATATCATAGTACCAAAAACTATTTGAAATAGTCAAAAATCTACTATTATAAAAGCAAAGGCAGCGATGCTTGTTGCTGTTAGGCTAATTAGCAGCTTATAAATTAGAACGGTTCTTAATTGAGCCGTTTTTTCTTTGGTTATCAAAAGTCATTCATCCTATATTCCTGTTATACTAAAACCATATCACTATTAAATTCTCAGAACCTTGTAAATACTTAGTTTGTGCTATGTGGTATCATAATTTTTCAGGAATTTAGGATTCATGTAATGTTTTGCATTTCCAGTCGGAGTCGATACGTTTCCACTCAAAAACTCAACAACCCGTTATATATAACCTTTAGCACAAGATTAGCCATTTCCTCTGGGGTTTCTTCTTTTCCTTCAATGAGCCATTTATGAAGAACGCTAATGCATCCGGTAATGGCGAAGGTCAGAAGGTATTCTTTTTTGTTATCTGCAGCGTTATATTGAAAAGGTATCAGCTCAACAAGCGCCATTAAATCATTTTGGAAGGCCTGGTCACCATTTTCGCCTAAAAGCACAATAAACAAATCAGTATTCGCCTTAGCATATTCCAGAATACCCTTTAGATTCTGCTCTGTAATAGGCATACGATCATCCACATATTGCTCTAAATAAATCTTTAGATTATTTATTACATCATCCTCTATTTGTCGTAGAAGATCAAATTGATCAGTATAGTGGGCATAAAAGGTGCTGCGGTTGACATCTGCTTCATCACACAAAGCAGTGACTGATATTTTTGATATATTACGATCTTTTAGCAGTTCTACAAGCGCTTCCCTAAGAAGAGCTTTAGTGTATTTCACCCTACGATCGGTTTTTTCTTTCATGTCAAATTTCCTCCCTCATTATACTTTCAAACACTTTGTTTTTCTAACTCATTCTTCGTTTTTCATTCTTTTTCAAAGGGATACCTCACGAATGCATGCATTAAGATGCATTTCTTAATATCTCATGTCTTAAAAATTTAACAATTGTAACCGACAAAGAATCCAAATTGTGTTGGATAAAAAGCATTTTGCCCAACACTGGTGGTTGAAATCCAACACTGTGTTTATTATAATTCATATAGAACAACTAAACAAGTAGAAAAACGAAGTAGGAAGATTATATGGACAAATTTGCAAGAACTATTATAAACAACAGGAAGAAAATCATTATTATCTTTATTATTTTCTCACTAATTTCCGTTGGCCTTACGTTATTTGTGGGTGTCAACTATAACATGGCAGATTATCTGCCTCAAAAGGCTGTGTCTACCACTGGTATCAAGGTTATGAATCAGGAATTCACACAAGCCATTCCAAATGTAAATGTTATGGTAGAGAATGTATCGGTAATGGAAGCCTTAAGTATCAAAAAGCAAATATCAACACTTGATAGTGTAAGCGAGATTTTATGGTTAGATGACGTGGCAGATTTAAAGAAGCCCCTTGAAATGCAGGATAAAGATACTGTTGAAAGCTTTTATAAGGGAGGCAGTGCTCTCTTTTCTGTCACAATAAAAAAGGGCGCCGAAGCAAAGGGAGTAGAAGAAATTCGGAAAATCGTAGGGCCGAAAGGAGCAATAGCAGGAGAGGTTGCAAATGAGACCGACATGCAAAATGCGGCAATCACCGAAGTAGCTCTGGCTGCTACCATTTTACTGCCTGTTATTGTTATAATATTGATTTTGTCAACAACATCCTGGATTGAGCCCATATTATTTCTTTCAGTTATCGGAGTGTCGGTAATTATCAATATGGGCACTAATATTATTTTCGGCGAAATTTCATATGTAACCAACTCAGTGAGTCCTATCCTTCAGCTAGCAGTGTCTATGGACTATGCAATTTTCCTGCTCCACAGCTTTGGTGACTTTCGCAAAAAGTATGATGATGTAGAAGAGGCAATGTCCCATGCAATTAAGGCATCAGTTACTACTGTAGCTGCTAGTGCATTGACTACTCTTTTTGGTTTTTTAGCGCTTGTTTTCATGGAATTTAAAATAGGACCTGACCTGGGAATTTGTCTTGCGAAAGGTATTATTTTAAGTTTTGTTTCGGTAATGGTATTTCTTCCGGCATTAACGCTTTCCCTTTATAAGCTTCTTGATAAAACCACTCACCGAAAGTTTATGCCTGAATTCAGAAATATAGGCAAATACGTGTCGAAGCTTTTTATTCCCGTTGTTATTCTCGTTACCGTTATTATAGTACCCAGCTATCTAGGGCAGGGAAAAACGAACTTTATCTACGGTAATGGAGAACATGACCCGAATCGTGAGCTCGGGCGAAGTAATATTGCCATAAATGAAAAGTTTGGCCGCACAAATATTTTAGCTGTTTTAGTACCTAAGGGGGATATTGCAAAAGAAAGAAGCTTAACGGATAAGCTTGAAAATCATCCCCATGTCAAAGGTGTTGTATCATATGTCTCTACCGTAGGAGCAGAAATTCCAGCAGGCTTTTTAGGGGATGATATTACCAGCCAGTTTTATTCAGATAATTATTCTCGAATTATTCTATATACCGATTTAGCTGACGAAGGGGAAACAACATTTAATTCAGTTGATGAAATAAATACAATTATTGGTCAGTATTATAATGAGTCCTACATGGTTGGTCAGAGTGCAACCTTAGGTGATATCAAAAGGGTGGTTGAAGTGGATAACAATCGTGTTAACCTTATAGCTATTGTGGCAGTGTTTCTGGTGGTGGCTTTCTCATTTAAATCTTTATCGTTACCGGTTATTTTAATGCTTACTATTGAGGCGGCCATATGGATAAATCTTTCATTCCCTTACTTTACAGGAACCTCTATAAATTATGTAGGTTATTTGGTACTTAACACCGTTCAGCTGGGAGCAACAATTGACTATGCAATTTTACTTACAGATAATTATTTGCAAAACCGTAGGAGCATGCCCTCAAAAAGGGCGATTTATGAAGCTCTTTCAATTGCATTTAGATCAATCCTTGTCTCGGCATCAATACTTTCCTTTGCAGGTTTTACTCTGTATTTAACATCATCTAATAATATTGTAGTAGATATTGGGCTGCTACTTGGTCGTGGCACATTAATCTCAATGTTTTTGGTAATTTGCTTCCTGCCGGCCATGCTCGTGATATTTGATAAGCTAATAAACAAAACAACTAAAGGAGCAGATTTTTATTACGAAAAGAAAGAAATAAAATATTAAAAATAACCTAAGAGATGACCCAAAGTGGGCTTCGTCCACAACCAAATAGCGTAACCTTACAGCAGCAAAATGTTAAATTCTTGTTTCTATTTATGTTTTACAGCTATAAGGTACTAAGAGAATTAAAGATAATGAAAGAAAAATAAACTCAATGGGAAAAGGAGCAA
>DAIPML010000044.1:0-16570 GCA_036768735.1 Clostridiales bacterium
TGTTTTTATTGTATAGTTCTATGTGTCAATCAAGTAGAAGTTTCCACTTCTCACCCTGCGTCAATAAGATTTCAGGGTTAATCAGAGCAATTTTGCTATGGTTTTAAGCAGGTGAAGTGGATTTGCCTGCTTTTTTGTGTGGTTCAAAGAGGTCGTTTGGTTAATTGCACTATTTGAAATGCTTACGGCGCGGAGAACGTATAAACAGAATGTGTGTATTCAGTTATTGCGGTGCACGCACAAATAAAATTAGGTTCAAAAGATTGCGGAGGTGTTTTTTATTAAGAAAGGTCAGATTCAGGTGAATAATCAAATCAGGGATAAAGAAATCAGATTAATTGATTTCGATGGCACAATGATCGGGGTTGTATCCGCTAGAGATGCCCAGTTAAAGGCCAATGAGAGGGATATGGACCTGGTTAAAATTTCACCGAATGCAAATCCCCCAGTATGTAAAATCATGGATTTCGGTAAATACCTTTATGAAATGTCCAAAAGAGAAAAAGATGCAAAGAAAAAGCAGACAAACATAGCAGTTAAGGAAATCAGGCTATCTGCAAAAATAGAAGAGCATGACTTTTCATTCAAGTTAAAAAATGCTATTAAGTTTCTTCAGGATGGCGATAAGGTAAAAGTATCCATACGATTTAGAGGACGGGAAATGCAATTTACTTCCATGGCTTATGATGTAATCGACAAATTTGCCGAGAAGGTTCAGGAATATGGAAAAATGGAGAAAAGACCTGCAATGGAAGGCAGAAGTGTGTCGGTTATGTTTGTACCATTAAAAGAAAAACAGCAATAGGCGAAGTGGGGTTGTTGATCTGCATATATTGGCTATAGACCAAAAACACGCTACGTACAGCAATCAATAAGCAACCAGAATGAAGAACAGAGGAGGTTATATCCATGCCAAAAATGAAAAGCCATAGTGCTTCCAAAAAAAGATTTAAAATCTCTGGTACTGGTAAGGTAATAAGAAATAAAGCATATAAAAGCCATATTCTTACCAAGAAAACAACAAAACGTAAAAGGAATCTACGTAAATCAGCAGTAGCTTCGGATGCAAATGCAGCAGTAATAAAAGTTATGCTGCCATATAAATGATGGAAAGAGGTGTGAAGAATGGCTAGAGTAAAAGGTGCGGTTAATACCAGAGCCAGACGTAAAAAAGTTTTAAAGCTTGCGAAGGGTTATTTCGGAGCAAAAAGCAAATTATATAGAGTAGCAAATCAAGCGGTTATGAAATCCTTGGTATATGCATACCGTGACAGGAAAGCAAAAAAGAGAGATTTCAGGAAATTATGGATTACCAGGATTAATGCAGCAGCAAGAATGAATGGTATTTCTTACAGCCGTTTTATGAATGGTTTGAAAAAAGCTGGAATAGAGTTAAACAGAAAGGTTTTGGCTGATATGGCCATAAATGATTCAGTGGGTTTTGCTAGCTTGGTAGAAAAGGTAAAACAATAAAAATTGCGGCTTATGCCGCTTTTTTTTTGCATTTGTATTACAAAAGCTGCAAAGTAGTACCATTTATCATGGGAAAAAGATATAATCTTAACAGGAATATTCCGGTGTAATAAAAAGCAGATTATTCATAATGTGGTTATCACCCAGAAAGTCACAAAGTGACTTTCTGATGAAATTTAAGATATGAAAAATTTCATTAGCTTTCAAAGGAAAGCTGGATAACCATATTGTGATTGCACCAGGTTGCAGCAAGCTGCAACTTCCTGCAGGTAATCCCGCAGGAAAAAGTCGTTTCATGACTTTCTGGGAAGCAATTATTAATGTTATATAAATTTCACATAACCTTTCTTGAGAATAGGGTAAATGTATTATACAATAAAGGTACATAATAAATCCGGCGGGGGAACTCTAGTGACGGGTGTAGATAATATTAAAGATTTTTTTATAATGGTTGGAAACTACTTAGGATTAAGTGGACCTGTTGATATAATTCTTATGATAATTGATATCAGCATTATTTCTTTTATTGTATTTAAGGTCATTCAATTAGTTCGCGAAACCCGTGCGATGCAACTGGTTAAAGGGATTTTATTTATTGTAATAGGGCTTAAAGTCGCTCAGTTGATAGGTTTGAAAACAATGGCATATTTGTTGGAAGCAGCGATTTCGCTATTAGGGTTTACGCTTATTGTTATATTCCAACCTGAGCTTAGACGAGGTCTTGAAAAGATTGGAAACAGTGGCTTTAAAAACTTTATACTTATTGATGATGATGAAAAGAAGCTAAGAACCACAGCCTCAATAGAAGATATTGTTAAATGTTGTGCTCACTTTTCTCAAGAATACATTGGTGCTCTTATGGTTATAGAAAGAAATACTAAAATTGGTGATGTTATAAACACCGGAACCCAGCTGGATTCATTAATTTCCTATGAAATATTAGCCAATATTTTTACACCAAATACACCGCTGCATGACGGTGCTGTTATAATTAGAGACAACAAGATAAAAGCTGCAGCATGTTATTTACCGCTAACTGAGAATTCCAATTTAAGCCATGAACTGGGAACACGTCATAGGGCGGCTCTTGGCATTACTGAAGTGTCCGATGCAATTTCTGTTGTGGTATCCGAAGAGTCCGGTAAAATATCGTATGCTCACAATGGAGGGCTTACACGGAATTTAACTCCTGATACATTACGTAAAGCATTGTATCGCTTTCTTCTTGATAAAAATTCAAATAAAAAGGTTCGTTTTTGGTTCAGAAAGGTGAAAGCGGATGAATAAAAGCTTAGATAGTTTTTTTGAAAAGGATATAGTCCTAAAAATATTATCAGTTCTTATTGGTGTTCTGATATGGTTTATTGTTTTAGATCAACAGAACCCTCTTTCAGAGCGCACTTTATCAATTCCGCTAAGAACAAACAAAGAGGTATTGGCAGATACCAGTATGAGCCTTGTTTCATCTAATATCCCTACAACAGTTGATGTTGTTATCAAGGGAAGAAAGCAAAGGCTTGAAAAGGTTTTATCTAACGATTTCCAGGCATTTTTAGATTTCAGCATAATCGAAGACACAAACACTGTTGAGTTGCCTCTCACACTTCCTCAATATACAGGTGACCAGGATATTATTATATCTGACATTAACCCAAAGGTTGTTAAAATAAGGCTTGAAAGCATTGTCAGAAAAGAATTTCCTATTAATATAAGGTGGACAGGCACTTTGCAGGAAGGATATAATGCTGTTAATGTTAAGTTAAACCCAAATACTGTTATTCTCCAAGAGCTTGAAAGTGTTATGAATAGTGTAAAAAGCGTCATGGTGACAGTGGAAAAAGAACAGCTTCTTAAGGAAGGTTCGATTAACAAAAGGATTGAAGTTTTCAATGACAATGATAAGATTGTATCGTCTCTTGATGGAAGTGTGCAGGTAAATATTGTATACGATCTTGTTAAAGATATACCGGTATCAACAACAGTGACGGGTAAGCCCAATAAAGACTATTATTTAAAAGATTACACATTATCCCAGAATTCTGTTCAAATAATGGGCGATTATGACTTAATAAAGGATATTTCACATATTGTTGCGGAACCTCTCGATATAGACAAAGCTGAGGCTTCGTTCCAAAAAAATTTAAAGCTTCAACTACCGGAAAACGTAAAGCTTTATAAAGATAGCGATACTATTACCGCACAGGTAAACGTAGAAAAATATTCTAGTAAAATGATTAGCATACCGAAATCATCAATAACGATTTTTGGTGGGGATGTTTCGGGGGAAACGAAGTATCGCATTATGGAAAATGAAATCGCATTCGTTATAAAAGGTCCTGCTGAAATTTTAGATACTGTTGATTTAAAATCAGTCAAAGGTTACGTCAATGTTTCAGGGGTTAATGAAGGCACGGGCACTGTGGAAGTGCAAATGTCGATGCCATCAGGCATTTATATGGATCAAACAGTTAGTGTTACAATCGAAACAGAGGCTGTGGGGTCAGAGACTACTGATGTAGAGATTACGCCAACACCGCTGCCGGATCAAAATAATCCCGATGGTTCAAGCGGTGATTCCGATTCTGAAACCGGTGAGACCGGTTCTAATTAATATATTCTTGGTTTGCAGCAGTACTATCGCTCACATCTTTTATCATAGTACTTTAATAATTATTAACTCAACTTTCCCACCTAAGCTTGTTAGTAGTGTTTTTAAGATGCTGATACCGACGACGGTGTCATATCACACCGCAGTCGGTATCCTGCTGTGCAGGCAAGGTTAAAAATATAGCTTGTTACGCAAGCACATAAATTAAAGTACGTATTTTGCTTTGCAAAAAACGGATCAAGCAATTTCTTCCGTTATTTTAATGTGTATATTTACCTTGTACTATCCATATTCATATGTTAAAATGACTTTTGTGTGGTTTGATTGTTTTAATAACAGATTCAAAGCCCATTCTTTTCCAATTTAACAAAGAAAGAAGAAACCCTATTATGACGATTGCACTTAATGATTTTTTGCAACAATTTTTTAATAACCCTGCACTTATGATTACTGTGGTTTTAACATTAGCAGTTATATTTGTGAATGGATGGACTGATGCCCCAAATGCTATTGCCACATGCATTTCCACCAGATCTATGAGCCCCCGGGCAGCTATTATCATGGCTGCGATATTTAATTTCTTTGGTGTTTTAGTAATGACAATGTTTAACGCAACTGTTGCGGAAACTATTTATAATATGGTTGATTTTAGGGGAGACTCGCATTCAGCGCTGGTTGCTCTTTGTGCTGCAATGTTTGCAATAGTTCTATGGGCGACTGTTGCATGGTGGTTTGGTATACCAACAAGCGAGAGCCATGCACTTATTGCCGGTATATCCGGAGCAGCTATTGCGCTCCAAGGTGGTTTTAGTGGCATAAATCCGACAGAATGGGTAAAAGTCATATATGGTTTGATATTATCTATTATTATGGGATTCCCACTAGGGTGGTTTGTTGTAAAGTCTATAGAAAAGATTTTCCGCAATTTTAACCGTAAAAAAACTGCTGTCCTTTTTCAAAATGCACAGATTCTTGGCGGTGCAGGTATGGCTTTCATGCATGGTGCGCAAGACGGACAGAAATTTATGGGTGTTTTTATGCTTGGGGTATTTCTGGTAAAGGGTCAATCCAATGTAACCGAATTTACAATTCCACTCTGGCTCATTGTATTATGCTCTGCGGTAATGGCAATAGGCACATCCGTAGGTGGTTACCGAATAATCAAGGCTGTAGGGATGGATATGGTGAAACTGGAGAAGTATCAAGGATTTTCCGCTGATTTTGCTGCGGTAATTAGCTTGTTTACAGCTTCAGTTCTTGGATTACCGGTGAGTACTACTCACACAAAAACAACTGCGATAATGGGTGTTGGAGCAGCTAAACGGATTTCAAATGTGAACTGGGGTGTAGTAAAAGAAATGGCTATGGCATGGATTTTAACATTTCCTGGCTGTGGTTTGATTGGTTACTTAATGGCTATTCTTTTTATGAAAATATTCTGACATAACAACACATGTCATACTTGGTATGACTTACGGTCAGGAGTATATTTGATATATATGGCAGAGATAACTCTGCTTAATTAAAAATATGGTTTAGTGGAAAGTTTGTTTTGGAAAAACAGTTATTTCATTCGAACCAATAACAAAGAAGGTAATTATTATGGCACGAAAGGATTCTTTTAATTATTTTGATTCATTTGTAAAGCTTGTTGAGTACTCATGCCAAGCAGCAGATCTGCTTAATGAGATAATGAATAATTTTAATCCCAATAAGCTTCATGAGAAAAAGGAAGAAATACACCAAATTGAACATAGTGGTGATTTTGAAAGACATGCAATTTTGCGTAAGCTTTCAAGAGAGTTTATTACACCTATTGAAAGAGAAGATATTATGGCGTTAACTGATTCAATTGATGATGTTACAGACACCATTGAAGATGTGGTAATGCGTATGTATATGTTTAATATACAAGGAATCAGGGAACATGCCATAAAAATGACGGATATTATAGTCAGGTGCTGTAATGCTTTAAAGCAGGCATTGGAAGAATTTTATAATTTCCGCAAATCAAAAATCTTACACAACCTGATTATTGAGGTTAATGTTTTGGAAGAGGAAGGCGATAAGCTGTTTACAGAAGCTACAAGGCATTTATATGTTAATTGCAAGGATCCTATTGAAGTTATTGCTTGGGATCAAACACTGCATTATCTTGAAGGATGTTGCGATGCATGTGAGGAAGTAGCTAATGTTATTGAAAGCATTATTATGAAAAACACATAATTAGACTACTACAGTTCACCGGTAGCATATATAATTAGGTTCAATGCTCTAAGTTAGGTTGGAATTAAATGTGATTCCACAGTAATACCAAAACAAATGGTAGATTAATTGGTTGATTTGCTGAATTTCTAATCAACGAATATAGTACGAGCAGCAATTGAGTATAATTAATATTGAAATCATTAGATTGGTCACTGCAGGTTCTTAAAATAATGGAAGAAAGTGCTTTAGATGTTTGTTTATGCAGTGAAATCAAGGTTTATCATACGCTCAATGAATAACATGCTTTGCTTGAGGAGGCAATTATTTGGGTAGATTGTTTGGAACAGACGGAGTAAGAGGGATTGCAAATACTGAATTAACATGTGAAATGGCATTCCGTTTAGGAAAAGCCGGTGCATATGTTTTAGCTGAGGAATCAAAGCATACACCAAAGATTGTTATAGGAAAAGATACCAGAAGATCAGGTGATATGCTTGAAAAAGCTCTCATAGCCGGGATTTGTTCTTCCGGTGCAGAGGCTGTCTGTCTTGGCGTTATTTCAACTCCGGCTGTCGCATATTTAACAAGGAAATATAAAGCTGATGCCGGTATTGTAATTTCAGCCTCTCATAACCCTGCTGAATTCAACGGCATAAAGTTTTTTAATTCAAGAGGATATAAGCTGTCTGATAGCTTAGAAGACAGAATCGAATCAATTATCCTTGATAAAACCGAATCTCTGCCTAACCCTTCAGGTGGCATGGTGGGCATTGTAACTGAAAAAGCCGAAGCTGATGACGATTATATATCGTTTCTTACTAAAACCATAAATTCTAAATTTAATGGCCTAAGAATAGCTATTGATTGCGCAAACGGGGCAGCTTATAAAACTGCTCCACGTTTATTCCGTGAGCTTGGAGCAGAGGTTTTTATTGTAAACGACAGCCCCGATGGTCTAAACATTAATAAAAATTGTGGTTCGACGCACATGAATATGTTAAAAGAGCTTGTAGTTAACAAAAACTGTGATATAGGTTTTGCTTTTGACGGTGATGCCGACAGGGTTTTGGCTGTTGACAATAATGGCTTGGTTGTTGATGGAGACAAAATTTTGGCAATCATCGGGCTTGAACTTAAAAATCAGAATAAGCTTTCGAATAATACTATTGTTGCAACGGTAATGAGTAATCTTGGTCTGGACATAATGGCAAAAGAGAATCGCCTGAAGCTGGATAAAACAAATGTTGGAGACAGATATGTGCTGGAGCAGATGCTAAAATGCGGATATATATTGGGCGGCGAGCAATCCGGGCATATCATTATGCTTGAATACAACACTACCGGAGATGGACAGCTTACATCACTTCAACTCGTTCAAATAATAAAGAAAACAGGTAAAAGCCTATCTGATTTGGCTTCAGTCATGAATGTATATCCACAGGTCTTGAAAAACGCAAAGGTTCAAAATGGTAATAAATCAATATATATGAATGATTCTGAAATTGCCGGGAAATGCGCTGAGCTTGAGGAAGCATTTAACGGCGAGGGACGTGTTCTTATCCGCCCATCAGGAACGGAACCGCTGGTGAGGGTAATGATAGAAGGAAAGGATCTTAGTTATATAACCGAAAAAGCAACTGAGCTTGCTAATCTTATAGAGAAAAAGCTTGGGTAAAATTATGATTTCACAGCAGAAACATACTGCTGAATTAATATACATAATGCTACAGTAAAATCAATTTACCCATCCTTGGAAACCTTTATCCACAGTAGTTTTACAACACCCCAAGCAGCCAAGGCATATATGAGCATCGCAATAATTGCTGCGGGATCAAAGACGGATCTTGAAGCAAGGCCAGTCGTTGACATAGGACTGAAAATTCCTGAAAAGGGTGCAATAAAAATTCCGGAGACTGAATACAAAAAAGAAGTAAAACCGCTGCGTGGGTTGGCTCCAAGTAACATAAAAATAAATCTAAGTCCAAGCATAATTTCTAGTAAGCCGAGTATATAGTAAATAACATACCGGCTTTTTGTATACCAGACAGGCATTTGATTTTTATCATATTCTTTTCTATCGATGTTCATTTCATTCATATTAATATCATTCGCTTTCCTGTGAAATATCTGATAAATCATAGTCATTGTACGTAAACCAATTCATACTGTAAATGTTGAATTCTAATTCAACATAGTATAGTGTGACCAACATAATATTTTTAATTCTCCAATTATCATAAATAAATCGGTACATCCAAGATTTAATATATCAATTTTAGTTGATAAAATTCTCAATAAAATATATAATTATTACGTTGGCTTTTTTCAGTATTAGCAAAACCAATATTCAACAAGATTACTTAAGGGATTGAAATGAATAATTTTACTGTTCCTAACTGCTATGATTTATCAAGTTTCTTTATAGTTCTGTTACTCAAAACTACTAAACAAAGCTCGGATTTTTTATCGGAATCTGAACATAAAGACGCTAATATACAAAATTTATTTAGCTTTAGAAAGAGTTGAAATATTGTATGATTGTTTTTGCTTTAGGAAAAGTCTTTTCAGGACTTTTTGAGAAGCAATCATAGTATAAGAAAAGTATAAGAACAGTATAAGAAAAGCATGTGTTCCATGTGTAAAATACCGAAGCATTGTTAGTATCTCAAAGAAAAAGATATATCTTGATGTACAGCGAGCAGATTTATGAACAGTGGCGAGACATTAAACAGCGAGGTGATGGCAAATTGGATAATATCTTAAAGGCTGCGAAAATATTAAGAAATGCATCAAGCATCGTTGCTTTAACAGGAGCAGGGGCATCGACTGAAAGCGGGATTCCTGATTTCAGGTCATCAGGTGCATCAACCGAAAATAATAAAAAATACGATATTCCTGTTGAGGTTATATTAAGTCACAGCTTCTTTGTGAATTACACAGAAATATTTTATGATTACTATAAAACCAATCTGGTTTATCCTGATGCAGAGCCCAATGACTGTCATTTTGCTCTTGCAGAGATGGAGAAACTATGTAATCTAAAGGGGGTTATAACACAAAATATCGACGGACTTCACCAAAAGGCAGGATCTAGTAACGTAATTGAGCTGCATGGCACAACAAAGCTTAACTATTGCATGAAGTGCAATAAAAAGTTTAAGCTTGAAGACATTTGTGACGCGGAGCAGAATATTCCGTTGTGTGACAAATGCGGCGGTATTATAAAGCCGGATGTGGTTTTATATGAAGAACCACTTAATCAAAAAAACCTGATTGATTCTGTTAATATGGTTAAGGAGTCAGATGTTCTTTTAGTAATAGGCACAAGTCTTGTTGTTTATCCTGCTGCGGGGCTTTTAAACTATTATAATGGGAACAATCTTATAATTGTTAACATTGGATTTACTCCGTTTGATAGAAGCGCAAATGTGGTAATTAACGAAAAGGCTGGCGGAGTACTTAAAAAATTGGTAACAGCATTAAAGAAGCAATAACTCAACGATCCCTCCTCGGCTTGCGAGCAGTATTTTGAGGCGCTGTACCGACATGCTGGGGTGTGATGTCACACCGCTGTCGATAGTCTGCTGCGCAGGCAAGCGACCAATTAAGGAGCATTGTTTACTTTTGCTGTTCATTTAGAAAACGGGGGTATTATTTTGGACATTAAAGCGACAATAAAGGAAGTATTTTACTCGATAGCTCCCATTACGGCTTTTATTACCTTATTGCAAATAACTTTTGTAAAGCTTCCTGCAGAAACCTTTATTAGTTTTATTGGTGGAGCAATTCTTATATTTATTGGGCTAACTTTGTTTTTACTGGGAGTAAATGTTGGATTTTTACCTATTGGTGAAAAAATAGGTGTGTCTATTGTTTCAAAGGGAAAAATGTGGTTTGCATTATTAGCTGCCTTTATAATAGGCTTTGTTGTTAATGTTGCAGAGCCTGACGTTCAGGTTTTGGCTTCACAGGTTAACTCTGTTACGGAAGGAACTATAAATAAAGGTGCCATCATTGCTATTGTTTCTTTGGGTGTTGGCTTTTTTGTTGCTTTGGGTATATTGCGAATCCTTCTAAAAGTTCCCATGAAATATGTATTGTTAGTGGGATATGCAATAGTCTTTCTTGTTGCATTGTTTACATCACCAAGCTTTTTAGGTGTAGCTTTTGATTCAGGCGGTGTTACAACCGGACCTATGACTGTTCCGTTTATTCTTGCACTCGGGGCAGGTGTAGCCTCGATTACGTCAAAGGATTCTGCAGCTGATAGCTTCGGTTTGGTTGCGTTGGCATCCTTAGGACCTATTATGGCAGTATTAATAATGGGGGTGTTCTACAAATGAGAATATTATCTAACTTGTTTGAAGGTTTTGGTGAGGTTATTATTGATGTTATCATCGCACTAATGCCGATTATAATTGTTTTTGTTGTATTTCAAATCTTCATATTGAAACTGCCTAAAAAGCAGATTGTTCGAATTATTAAAGGTATGATAATTACATTCGTGGGTCTTGCCTTTTTTCTCCAGGGCGTGAATGCAGGGTTTATGCCTGTAGGTGAGCTTATGGGCATGAAAATCGGCTCTCTGGATTATAACTGGATTCTGATACCGATTGGTTTTGTTCTGGGCTTTGCAGTTATTATGGCCGAGCCTGCGGTGCATGTCCTCATAGATCAGGTTGAACAGGCATCAGGAGGGCACGTAAACAAAATGGTTATGCAATACACTGTATGTATAGGTGTTGCAGTTGCGGTTGCTCTGGCAATGGCAAGAGTGTTATATGGAATTTCTCTATGGTATTTTATTGCTCCCGGTTATATAATAGCATTTATATTAACAATGAATTCTTCACCGGATTTTGTAGCTATAGCGTTTGATGCGGGTGGGGCGGCAACAGGTCCGATGACAGTTACCTTAATTCTATCAATGGTTGTTGGTATAGCAAAACAAATTGAGGGCAGGAATCCTCTTCTTGATGGTTTCGGGATGATAGCTTTGGTGGCATTAGCACCTATACTGGCAATTCTTATTTTAGGCTTTGTCTATAAAAGAAAGGAGAAATCAAGTGATGCCGGATAACAGTTTAACTGCTTCTAAGCAGTATAAGTTGATAATAACCATTGTGAAAAAAGGTATGGGTAGCAAGGTTGTTGCCGAGACAAAAAAAGTTGGTGCCGAAGGCGGAACGGTTATTTTTGGCAATGGGACTGCAAAAAAATCCGTATACCTTGATCTACTCGGAATTAATTTTGACCCCGAAAAAGAGATTATTCTTACCATTGCATGTGAAAGCGTAGTTGATAATATTATAAAAACAGTCCAAGGTATGCTAAAGCTCGACAAACCTGGAAATGGAATAAGCTTTGTTTTAAACGTAAAGGGACTAACAGGAATTATGCATTTATTAAACCAGTAGGAGTAAAAACACAAATAGAATTATGAACGTATAAGCAGAAATAAGAGTCGAGTTTTCTTTCTTATCACGATTGAAAAGAAAAGATTTTAAAGTATTTTGGAGGTATTACAATGAGCGAAAATAACAAGGCACATGATCTTATAATAACAATTGTAAACAGGGGTTTGGCTGATGATGTGGTAGATGCCACTAAAACAGCGGGTGCGACCGGCGGCACAATTATTCACGGTCGCGGAACGGGAATTCATGAAACAGCCAAGCTGTTTGGCATTCCCATAGAACCTGAAAAGGATATAGTACTTACCTTGATTGAGCAGTCCATGACTGAAGCGGTGTTAAATGCTGTAAATGAAGCATTAGAGCTTAACAAACCCGGTAAAGGTATAGCATTTGTACTTGATGTCGAAAAAACAATAGGGATAAATCATTCATACATTAAAACCGAAGAACAGGCTGAATCCTAAAACCAGCTGACTGATTAAGAACACGCTTTCAACGCCCATAGCATATTTTGTAAGCAAAAATGCGGTTTGGCGCACAATTCGCGCAAGCGCTCATTGAATGAATAACGAGCATAGAAAAAACTTTGCGCAAAGCAAAGTGATGTGAAAGAACTGCGAAATTTAATATGCATATACATAATTTTTTGAGTTAATGCAGTGGAAAAGTCGCATGTAGAATAAGAAAGTAAAGTTGGAATTCAATAGTATCGGAGGGGGTATATTTGAAAACTGTGGTAATACTTGCAGCAGGCGAAGGAAAAAGAATGTGGCCGTATGCTGTAATTAGACCAAAATGCATGATACCGATTGCAAATAAACCGGTTATTGGGCACATGGTTGAAACGCTCAAGAGTATTGGGTTTGAAAATATTATAATAGCAGGAGGAAAGTTGACAGAACAAATTGCAAACCACTTCAGAAAGATGAGTGGAGTAAAAATTGTTAAGGTTGATGGAGCAAAAGGAACAGCCTTTGCTCTTAAAGAGGTTAGTCAGTATATTCCTGACGATAATTTTCTGGTTCTGCATGGCGATACTATTATAGAAAAACATGATCTTGAAGCATTAGTAGAATCCATTGAAAAAAGTAATGTGCCTGTCGCGTTGATTGAGCCGCTTAATGATGAACTGTCTAACGACTGGATATGCTGTGCTGTAAACGAAGGCAATATTCATAATGTTACCGGCCACCCAAGATACAAATGCAGCCACAGGTTTTGCGGGTTTGCTCTTACCTCAGAGGTTCTTGGTTATATCGAATGTAATTCAGGTATCTTTTCAAATGTAAATGTAGGGGTAATGCCTCCTTTAGAGGGATACCTTGAAATGTCTTTAGCGGATTATATTTCTGACGGGAATATAATAAAGGCTGTTGAAACAAAAGGAACTTTCATCGATATGGATAAGCCGTGGCATATTTTAGAGGCAAACCGTTATATGGTTAACAAACTGTGTAATGATTTGTCATCGAATGCTTTAGGAGAAAATGCAGAAATCGATTCATCCGCTGTAATTGAAGGCTATGTAAGGCTTGGAGATGGGAGTAGAATTGGTCGTAATGTTATAATAAAAGGCAGCATCATTGTTGGAAACAATACTATTATAGATAATGGTGCCATAATAGAGGGGAATGCGGTGATCGGAGATAACTGCATTGTCAGGAATTACTGCCAGATAGGCGGCGGTTCATCCATCGGCAACAGATGTATTATTGAGCACTGCGCTGAATTTTCAGGTATTACAATGGATCGGGTACACTTGTATCATTACATGGAGCTTGGCGGAATTATCGGTACCTGTACAGATATTGGTGCAGCAACAGTTTGCGGAGGCTTAAGGTTTGATGACGGCATAACAGAGCACCGCATAAGAGGAAGGCGAGAAAAACCGAAGGAATATGCAAATTCCAGCTATCTTGGTGATTTCAGCAGAACAGGTGTGAATGCTATTATTATGCCGGGCTGTAAAACAGGCGTATACAGCATAGTGGGACCGGGAGTTCTTCTTAATGAGGATCTTCCCGATAATACAATGATAATGGTTGAGCAGCAAACGGTAAAAAAACACTGGGGTCCGGAAAAATATGGCTGGTAGTAACCATACAAAATAAACACATTTAAACCGCTTTCTTAACGATAGCGGTTTTTGTTCTACATGCAGCTGTAAACGGTAATGCAAAGTGCAGAGATTTCGGCAGTCAAAAGTAAGGGGTTCGGCAGCGTAAAGTAAGGATTCTCGGCTGTTAAAGTCAGAACATTCGGCAGCGCAAAGTAAGGGTTTTCGGCTGTCAAATTCAGAGAAAAAGGATATAAAAAAGAGAAAAAGATTTAGAGAAAATATTGACTTCAAGTGTATAATTGTATACAATAATACAAAAATATTTTGCGTTGGGGGATATTATTATGGCAAAGATAGATCGTAATTACAATGAGCCGCACCAATCTCTGCATAGAAAAGTATTTGACATTTTAGAGAATAATATATTAAGTGGTGTTTATAAACCAGGTGATTGCTTAAGCGAACCCAAAATATCTGAAGAGCTGGGAGTGAGCCGGACACCAGTCCGTGAAGCTTTTCGTCAATTAGAGCATGAAGGCCTTGTTGCCTATACACCAAATCGGGGTGTAGTAGTAAGAGGATTTTCCGAAGAAGACATTACTGATATATATAAAATACGTCTTATGATAGAGGGAATGACTGCTCGCCGGGCAGCAGAAAATATTACTCCTGTTCAGCTTGAGGGTTTAAAAGAGACAATCGAGCTTGAAGAATTTTATACAAATAAGGAGGATGTTAAACAGCTCGCAAAGCTTGATTCACATTTTCACGAAATAATATATATAGCCAGTGGAAGCCGCTTTTTAACAAAAACCTTAAAAACCTTCCACCACTATGTGGGGAATACCAGAAGTATTTCTTTGTCAAACCCGGAAAGAGCAAAAAAATCATATAGTGAGCATAGAGGAATTTTCGAAGCTATCCAGTCAAAGGACAGAGAAATGGCTGAAATATTGATGGAACAGCATATAAGAAACGCTAATAAATATATTGAAAACAGAAAACAGCAAAGTAGGGAGAAATAGCAGACAGTAAAATACCTAGAGATATTAGACATCAAAACACGTAGAAATAACAAACCACAGAAAGATAGTGCGTGTGTGTTCTGACGAGCCCTTACCTTACTTTCAAAAGCGGTTTTAGAAACTATACCAGGAGGATAGAATATGATTCGTGATTTAACAACAGAAGAATTAAATATGTATTATGAAAAATCAGCAGAACAGATAAACACAGACAGCTATTACGACCCGGAACTGTTCTCAAAATATAATGTCAAGCGTGGATTAAGGAATGAAGACGGCACAGGAGTCGTTGTCGGATTGACTGAAATTGGAGATGTTCAATCCTATATAATGGAAGGGAATAAAAAAATACCTCATGAAGGGCGTCTTATTTATCGTGGTGTAGATGTATACGAGCTTGTGGATGCATGTATAAAAGAAGACCGGTTTGGTTTTGAAGAATGTGCATACCTGCTTTTGTTTGGAGATCTGCCGAACAAGGAGCAGCTTTCAGAGTTTAATAATGTGCTTGTGCATAACCGTACATTACCTGATGGCTTTGTCCGCGACATAATTATGAAAGCATCCAGCACAAATATAATGAATAAACTTGCTCGTTCAATTCTTGTCATTTATTCATACGATCCAAACCCCGAAGATACCAGTGTTAAGAATTTATTTAGGCAGAGCCTTGAAATTATTGCAAGAATACCTCTCCTTGCGGCTTATGGTTACCAAGCAAAATCCCATTATCATGACGGAAACAGCATGTACATTCACAGACCCAGAGCAGAACTAAGCACTGCCGAGAATATCCTTTGCCTAAGTCGTCCTGACTGTTCATATACGCACCTTGAGGCAACAACATTGGATACTGCATTAATATTGCATGCTGAGCATGGAGGCGGAAATAATTCAACATTTACCAGTCATGTTGTAGCTTCCACAGGTACAGACATATACTCATGTATAGCAGCAGCACTGGGCTCGCTTAAGGGTCCAAAGCACGGTGGTGCGAACCTGAAGGTTATGGAAATGATGGACGAGTTCAAACATAACATAAAAAACTGGAATAACGATGGCGAAATAAGCGACTATCTTGTAAAGGTATTTAATAAAGATGCATATGATCATTCAGGGCTTGTATACGGCTTAGGTCATGCGGTATATACATTATCTGATCCAAGGTGTGTACTGTTGAAAATGAAAGCAAAGGAATTAGCTGCTTACAAAGGACGGTCTGAAGAATTCCAGTTGTATGAAAATGTAGAGCGTTTAGGCCCCGAAGTTTTCAATGAGCTAAGGAAAACAAACAAGCCAATGTGCGCCAACGTAGACTTCTATTCGGGTTTTGTTTACGATATGCTAAATATCCCCATGGATTTATATACTGCGCTCTTTGCTATATCACGTGCTGTTGGGTTTTGTGCGCATATCATAGAGGAGAATGTTAATAACAACAGAATTATACGTCCTGCTTACAAAAACGTAGGAGAAAGAAAAGAGTATACTAAACTTTCAGAAAGAAAATAACGAGTATTGCATGCGGAGCGCTTTTACAGAGCGTTCCGTTTTTTTGTACGGGAAAGTGTACTTTTCAACTTTTATCTGCGGTAATAGCTTTGTTTGTGTTGCTTTACCATTGTTTTATGATAAAATAGTTTTGTTATGCTTATCGCTGAGACATGTAAAAGAAACCGAAAAATAATACCGCTGCAATCAGTTTTGGTTTTTTGATTTTTGTGTGATTTGGCAAATAATAATTCCGGGGTGGACAGATTGTATTTAAAATCTATAGAAA
>DAIPML010000045.1:0-16426 GCA_036768735.1 Clostridiales bacterium
ATTTTGCAAGCAAAAATGCGGTTTGGCGCGCAATTCGCGCAAGCGCTCATTGAATTAGTGTTTTGCAACAATAATGTAATAAAGCTTTAGGGTTTCCAGTTAGAAAGACCGGGGAATTATATTTGCAACACCAAGAAATAATATTTTATTGCTTACTGGAAAGTAGAAAAACAACGATGTTGACTCTTTTAAATAACGGAGGACGAGAGAATGGAATGGAGTAAAGTGGCTTTTGCGATGGGACTAACTTTGTTTGCAGGTTTATCGACAGGAATAGGCAGTCTTATGGCTTTATTTGCAAAGAAGACAAATACAAGGTTTCTTTCAGTTGCACTTGGCTTTTCAGCAGGAGTAATGATATATGTTTCAATGATTGATATTTTTGCGAAAGCTCAATCAACCTTGGTAACCGCATTAGGCAAAAGTGGTGAATGGCTTACTGTTGGTTCATTTTTTGTGGGAATATTTTTTATTGCTGTAATAGATAAGTTAATCCCTTCAGGAGAAAACCCCCACGAGGTAAAAAAGGTGGAGGATTTGGGGGACGATAACACTTCATCTGATAAATCAAATCTTTTGAAAACCGGCTTGTTTACAGCCTTAGCTATTGCTATACACAACTTTCCTGAAGGAATAGCAACCTTCACTGCAGCTGTTAAGGATCCCACAATGGGCATTGCCATCGCCATCGCTATTGCTATACATAATATCCCTGAAGGTATTGCGGTATCAATACCTGTTTATTATGCAACCTGCAGCAGAAAGAAAGCATTTGTGTTGTCATTTTTGTCCGGTTTATCTGAGCCTGTTGGAGCAGTTATTGGATATCTGATACTTATGCCTTTTTTGAATGATATTGTTTTTGGCGTTCTATTTGCTGCTGTCGCAGGGATCATGGTTTTTATATCACTGGATGAGCTTCTGCCCTCTGCTAGAGAGTATGGAGAAGCCCATCTTTCAATTTACGGACTCATCTCAGGGATGATGGTTATGGCTGTAAGTATATTGTTATTTAATTGATGTGAAATCAGACCTGTTTTTGAGTCAGATACTCATGTGATTCCTTAAGCTTTTCAATAATGGGAATGCTCTGTGGGCACACTGCTTCGCAATTTCCACACTCAATACACTGTGAGGCATCCTTATTATTTTTAACAAAGTTATTTATGTAATTTCTCCGGCAGTAAGCTTCTTCCTTATACATAGATGCGTTGTTTACATTATAGAATATCTCGGGTATGAGAACTCCTTGCGGGCACGGCTGACAGTAATTGCACCATGTACAATTAACTCGGGTCTTTTGAAGATAAACATCTCTAACCTTATGTGTTAAATTCAACTCATCCTCAGTCATGCAATTAGCCTTGGCGTCTTTAAATATTCTGAGGTTATCCTGTAATTGCTCAAGAGTAGTGACTCCGCTCAAAATAACAGCGATTTCCGGGAAATTGTAAAGCCAACGGAAAGCCCATTCAACAGGTGTCCTTTTAATCTCAGCTTGATCCCATATGGCTTCTATTTCAGGAGTAACACTATTTGCAAGCTTTCCTCCTTTTAAAGGTTCCATAATAACAACCGGTATGTTCTTTGAACCTGCATATTTTAACCCTTCAACTCCAGCTTGTTCATGCATGTCCATTATGTTCAACTGAATCTGGCACATATCCCAATCAAAAGAGTCAATGATACTTTTAAATACATCAAAATTGTCATGAAAAGAGAAACAAATATATTTGATCTTACCCTGTTCTCTTGATTTTTTCATAAATTCCATTACACCGAGGTTAGATAAATGCTCCCACGATTTTTTATTCAAAGAATGCAAAAGGTAAAAATCAATATGATCAGTGTCCAGTTTTTGAAGCTGTTCATTGAGAATACGATCAAAGTCACTGGCTTCTTTAACATACCAGGAAGGAAGTTTTGTGGCAAGAGATACTTTTTCGCGATAGCCATCTTTTAGAGCTTTTCCAACAACTCGCTCGCTGTCACCATTATGGTAGTTATATGCAGTATCAATGTAATTTACGCCGTGGTCGATGCCGTAGCGGATCATGTGGATAGCCTTATCTTCATCAATTACAGAACTATTTTCCTTTTCAATAATGGGAAGGCGCATACACCCAATTCCGAACAAAGACAAGGGCTTATCAATATTACTGTGTTTACGGTACTCCATATTAATCCTCCAAACTAACTTTTTTCTATTTATTTAGTATATCATGATATATTAAAGGAAACAAAGTAGTTGTCAAGTTTTTTATGATGCACTCGCACTTTGACAAGAGGATATAAAGTAAAATTGTGGTATTTTGGAAGCTCGCCAGTATGGGTGTTAGGTAGTGTTAAAAAAGTTATCAAAGCAAAAAGTTGAGATTATATAGGTGAACAATCAGAAGATATGAATTTGAGTATAATAGAACAACAATGAAAGAAATAGTGGCTATAACATAAGACCGGACTATTTTATTAAAGAAAGTCAAAATAAAAAATGTTTATAAAAAAACTTTATATTGACCAATTCAAAAGCTTACAATATAATGGAAATTGGAATGATTAAAAAATGCAGGAAAGGGGTGTTAGTATGACAAACGCAAGAATCATAATTGAGGTGGCTACAGTCTAACAGAATACTGGCAGAAAGTGATGTTTGCTCACCTTTCTGCGAGCAAAAGAATAACCCTTATGCCTGATACAATAGTATCTTAGGATTGATACCTTGTTGAGAACAATGCTGATTTCGCTCACAAAATTCATATTATACTGTGAAAATTGTTTGCGGAATGTGCGGATTAAAAGAGTGTACTGTAAAAATAATAGTAAAAGATGTGAGTAAAAGAGACCAAAAGAGATCAAAAGATGGCGAAGCAATCGCGAAACAATGGGCTGAAAAAGCCCTTTGAGCCTCTTCAAGCTCATACTTTACTTACATTTGAGTCAAGCTTGATTTACTCTTTTAATCAGCAATATGTTCAACTTGTATAAATCAATTCACAACAAAAATTGAAGGCGCGGTAAATGGTTATCGTGCTTTTTTGCGTCCGCTGAGTTTTTATACTTTTATTTTTCTAATAAGTTAGAGGCGGATGATATGCAAAATTCAGGGATAGGGGGGAGTGAGGCTTTTGTAAAGGAGTGTGCAAATTGAAGTATAACAATGCAAAAAACAAACTACCCGAATGGCTTCTTGATGAGATTCAAGTGTATATCCAAGGTGAAGTTATTTACATTCCCAAAAAAGAAGATACCAGAATAAAATGGGGTGAAGCTAATGGTACAAGAAAGCATTACATGAGGAGGAATATGGAGATTGTAAAAAAACACAGAAAGGGAGCCGGAGTAACCGATCTTTCCGTCCAATATTGCCTTTCCGAGCATAGCATTAAAAAAATACTTACAGATATGAAAGAAGTAATATAACAGTGAGTGGCTATGCTTCTTCTCATAAATCGGTAACCATAAGAAATTCTTTGTTTGCCCCTAACAGGGTGATTGCAAAAATAAGCGGTCAAGGATTGATATTCATAATCAAACCTTGACCGCTTATTATATAACCTCAGATAACTGAAATAATTACTCATTAAGATTAAAGAAAATATTCGCGCAGCAGCACTAATATATAATCCCGGTTGCCCCAAAACAATTACTCACGAAGACTTTGGAGGGTATTGGCGCGTATAATCTCGGATGCCCCCAAAGAATTACTCACGAAGATTTTGGAGGATATTAGCATAGCAGAACTAAAACATAACCTCAGCTACCCCCAAATAATTACTCGCCAATATTTCGGAAGATATTGGCACGCCAGAACTAAAATATAATCTTAGCTACTCCCAAATAATCACCCAGCTATTTTGGAACTATTATATAACCCATCTAATCCGAAACAATCAGATGCTTAAGGATTTTAAAGTCCTCAAAACATCTGCACCAATACCCAGCTTATAACCTGCCGATACATATCTAATCTTTTTATCCGGGTCAATAACAAAAACCAGCGGATAATCATTTTTTGGTTTCTCATCAATGTGGGAAGTCACCATGTCCAATGCTCTGTTTTTGTCATCAATGCTGAATGATGTGTTTTTAGGAAGACCTTCATAAGCACTGACACTAAATGCGGATGTAATCTTGTCGCTGCCTACGCTTATAATAATTTTGCCACCCCAGCTATCAAATTCAGATGATAACTCACATAGTTCACGAATCAGATGCTTGGATGGTTCCTTGTCAGGCTCAATCCAAGCGGCAACGAGCCCCTGCGGGGGCATCGAGCACGCAACATCATATGAATTATTATCTGTAAGGCTGAAAGTAAGCTGCTCAGGTATTTCACCCAGAACAGGTGCAACTTTATCTTCTTTACGAAAAGATACGAGAACCTCAGTAGTTTCACCCGGTTTGACCTGGAAAACCGTAAGGCGAAGCAATGACGTGCCAAAGGATGTACGAGTGCTCGTTACCAGCCTGTATATTCCGGGTAAAACTTCTACGGATTCCTCGAAACGACTGAAATCATATCCCTTAAAGTCCATGCTTTTGTAAATGATTTTGTCAAAACGCGCCAGGGAGAAATTATTAAAGTACTCTATTTTCCCATCGAAATTATCCTCTTTCACAAGTCTTATCCTGCCCTGGACTGTCGCAAAAGCGTGTTTACAGTCTGGAGAATCAATGTTTTCCTGTGCAACATCAATTTTGGTTTCAAGCCAAATTCCCTCTGCTGATGAATTGGTTGGGGATAAGACCTCTGTATCGGCATCCAGATTAGCATCGACCCAGATACAATCTGACAGAAATTGTGGTCTTTTATCAGCCGGATGCAGCCTTGCAGGTATGCCAAAGCTTCTTGCCATGGCAACAAAAGCAATATCTCTGGATATTCTGTCCGCCTTTTTAAGCTCATAGGTACCTTTTGGCGAAGCAGAGCTTTGATAGCTAACATACCCTTCTAAAATCTCAATATTGCTCTTAATCCATTCTTCCAGTTTACCGGGGCTTTTTCTGAAAGAATTCTGTTCTTCCACAGAAAACTCACGCTGGAAAAACGAACGGTAAGAACCAATCATTTCATGTAAAACCCGTGGGCCAAGGATATAGCTCATATATGTTTCGTCATCAGGCTCTCCGGTGAACTTTGATGCATTATGTAAATGGTCTTTTAAAACGGGACGGAAGGTATCGGTCAGATCCTTTTCTGCCAAAGCTTCAAGCAGTTTTAAAGCCCATTCGCCATATTCCGGAGTTTCTTCCTTAAGAAAAGCTGCAATTTCATGACTGTTGCCACGAGCCTTCTCCAGTACATTCCATACTCGCTCTCCTGACAAGGATAAATCATCAGCTATTTTTTTAGCCTGGGCTTTATTAATGAATGTAGCTTCATATTCGGTTCTGATTTGATCCTCTTCCTTAAGTCTTTCATTATTTTTCCTTATTTCTTCCTCTGTGGGGATTTCGGATTCTACATATGTTTGCACAGGCGGCACCATGTCAACATCGGATGTCCCTATATCCGGAAGGTTGTCGGAAATTGTGATTACAATGTGATCTTCTTTTGACACTATAAATTTTTCACTGCCCCATTGACTGCCTTTTGTGGCGTGAATCATAATATCTCCAAGACCTGTTGTCAAAGAGACCTCTCCTTTATTATCAGAAGAAAGCCTGGCTATCCTTGAAAACTCGCCAGAATTGAACACCTGAAAGAAAACATCCGCACCGGAAACAGCGTTTCCTGCGGAGTTAATTACTTTAACAGTAACCTTTTTTGTAGGTGCATAATTATTTAAAAGATTAAGCTCGGTATGCCATTTGTGTGCAAGCGTGATTTCCTCCTGCCCGGAATAGTTGCCAAATACTCTGGTGTTGACCAGCATAGCCCTTCGTGCAGGATCGCAGAACCAGCCATTGTTTAGCCGTGCATCAGGCTCACAGGCACCGAAAAAGTACCATTTTTCATCCGCCCAGGCTTCAACCCATGCGTGATTTGAATCGCAGTGAGCCCACCTTGGGGTGTAGCATTGACGTGCGGGTATGCAAAGACTTCGAAGCGCTGATACTGTGAGTGTGGATTCCTCGCCACATCTTCCAAGTGCTCTGCGTATTACAGAAAGGGGGGATGATGTACGGGGATCGCATGCAATATAGGTTGCCTTTTCATGGCACCAATGATTTACCTCAAGAACAGCATCCACCATTGATAAGCCCTTGACTCTGTCAAAAAGCTCTTCAAACATTACCCCGCGATAATTCTCAATATTCTCATTATTCACACGGTAGGGCAGGATAAAGTATAAGAATATTGAGGGAGGTATTTTACTGCCCCAAGGAACCAGCTTTAGAATGCGAAAGGTTTCCCTGACGTGGTTCAGAAAAAGGCTCCCATCGTAATCAGCCATATCATACAAAGGCATATAGGCATAAAGAAACTTTAATGCAGCTTCCTCATCTTTTGTCAGCGTTTCATCAAATATGTGAAACAACGCATCCTCTCTTTCGGATGCAATTTTCCTTTTGTGAAGGAAATTCTCTTCAATAATCGATTGATAATCCTTTTCCAATTTAATTACTGAATCGTTCATTTAATTAGTTCTCCTTTCATTTGAGAACACTCCATGAAAGCCTAAGCAAAAGTAACCCTAACCTTTAGGTTCTTTTCTGCCGGTAATATTATAGAGCGTTCATCGGCATTAAAATCTTTCCACGGTTTACCGTTAACTGTCACCGCAGTAATTTTAACAGCTGGATCGTCGATTGGAGAAACATAGAATTTCTTTTGCGGATCTGAATTATTAAATATATAATTCAGATCTGCAGATTGATTGTTGACATATGTATTAAGGTAAAGGTAATTAAGTAAGGCATGTTCCATTTCGTGGTATGAGGTTCTCCAGGGCTTGGCTTTTCTGTCATCGGCTTCTGGTACTCCAGTTGGTGTGACAGTGGTAAAAACGCTGCCATGTTCGTTATCCCGGATATACTTATACCAAAAAGCTTCACTTTTTTGAAAGCGTTCGAGATATTGCTTGTCTTTGGTTATTCGATAGAGCTGAAGCTGCAAAAAACAGCCATAATCAAGTATCCAGTTTGAAACCATACTGGAGGGAATGGGGTGGTGGGGATAAACTTTTTCCACCATATCAAACCATCCGCCACGTTTTTCGTCCCATCCGTATTTGTTGACTATATCACTAAGGGCTTTTCCGTGCTCTAAATACTTATTGTTACCGGTTTGATGGTATAGCCTGAGAAAAGACAAAGCAGCTGTTAGCTGAGCGCCTATATGTATATATTCGACACCGTCTACAATGTATGGCTTAAATGTCCATGAGCGATCGTATTCGTTCATATACCCGTTAACCCAGCCATTAAGAGGATCAATCATTTTCAGAAGGGTGATATCAGTTAATTCACATTCCCATTGAAGGACTCCGGGATCTCTTGTTGCGAGCCACAGATAAAGTAAAAGGGAGCCTACATAGCCAAAATGGGCGTGTTTATTTTTCCCTGAATCCATAACAGAAAGATCTCTTTCCAACGCTTGATAGTAGCCACCAAATTCCTTGTCAAAGCCGTGTGATTTTTGAATTTCCATTGATTTATAAATAAAGGGCAGAGCCTGCGAATCCCCTGTAGTAATGTAGTACATTGTAAGACCAACGTTTGAATAGAGCTGTAAAGGGATACTCTTTGTGGTTTCAAGAGGTTTTCCATCTCTTGTTATTTTATCATACCATCCGCCATATTCCTTATCCCAGCCGTGATCTAACAGGAAGGAGACTCCATCACGGGCTGTATTTATATACTTTTCTTCACCAAATAAAAGGTATGCGGTGGAAAAGCCAAATATCTGCCTGCTAATCATTGCGGGATATTTGTCATAAGGGGGTAACGGTTCCCATTGCCGGGACAGATTCGAATGAAAGCCGCCATATTCCTTATCAATAGCAGATTTGTACCAGTATGGTATTAAGTCATTAAGAGCATGTTGACGCCAGAATTCGGGATTTAAAAACATACCTTCATCAAACCCTTTATCATAAGAGGTTTTATCTGCTTTACTGGTATAATCCCTCGCTGTACCGGTTGATTCTTCGGATAAATAACTCACAACATGGCCCTCCTTCTTAAATCGAAAAGCTTGATCATTAAGCTTTAGAAAATCGAATAGCTTATGTATTTTACACACACATATAATAAGAATAATTAAAAATATTATGAGACCCAGATGTCACCAACCTCTTAGCGTGTTTTCAAATATTCTGGTTAAAACGCCCGGTGACGGGCACATATTTCACACAACAGGCGATGAGTCAAAACATTACGAGCACTCAATCGGAGCGTTCCAACAGTTATGTTCCGAGCTTACTGGTTTTTCACAAAATTTCTATAAACAAAGCATGAAAATCTTGATGTATCATAACCCTCGGTACATGTTAAATTTTACATGATACATTTAAAAAGTCAATACAGCAAGGTTACAAAATTAAACGGAATTGAAGTAAGTGAAAGCTCTAAACATACTATGAAACTTATTTATGCAGTCCACCAAAAAAACAACAATAAAATTTTTTTTGCAAGCGATAATAGCATCTTGTATATAGTGGAAAAATATGCTATAATTTGAGACGTTGTTCCTTTTGGGCAAATCAGCGCTGAATGAGCGAACTATTTAGCGGAGAGGATTATATAAAAGAGTAAACAAGGAGTTTGAGAAATGAGCATAACTATCGGTTATTTACAGGAGTATATAAGAGCAAGTGATTACAGACCGGAGCTAAAAGAAAAATATTTTATGAAGCTTGCGGAAGAAGTCGGCGAACTGTCCCGCGCTATGCGTAAAAACATGCGTCCAACAAATGAAAATGATATTAAGGAAACCATTGACGAAGAATTATGGGATGTAATTTATTACGCTATTGCCCTTGCTAACTGCTACGATATAGACTTGGAGAAAGTCATCCCATTGAAAGAGAAGATCAACAACGAAAAGTACAGCAATGGGATAAAATTTGAAGCAAGGTAAATGGGCAAAACTGATGATGGCTTTGGAAAGCTCTTGACATAGTTGATTCAAAATCCAAAATTGTCATTGGCTCAACATTGAATAAGGTGATGGTACTGTTATGGCGAATGGTTCAGGTGGAACCTTTAAAGTTAAAAGTACAGATGAGAAGATACGTATTGTTATAGCTGAGAAAGATGCAGCAGGCGACTTAAAAATTGAATGGTAGTGTTTAAGTGTTGATGTATGTGATGCATAGCTCAGCTAGACAAGTTCATTATTTAGTTCATTATTTAGTTTATTATTTGGGTCGTTATTTCATCCATTAAACCCTTTCTATAATTCTTGCGACAGCTCTTGTTATGGAGCTATCCGCTTTAATCTTTAAAGGTAGGGCAGTAACTTCAAACTTTTCTGCATGCAGCAATTGATCGAGATTTGTGAGGTTCTCTAAAATATATATATTATTTTTAAATAGCAATTTATGTATTTCAAAAGGGTATCTATCAGGAGAAGGAGTGTCCATTCCAAGCATTTTAATATTTTTCTTTATAAGAAACTTGCATAGCTCCATATCTACACAAGGATGATTTTCATAATACTTTTTTGTGCCATAATACTTGTCATAACCGGTATAAAGCAATAAAATACTGTTTTCTTTTATTAATTTTTCATATTCGGTTTCAAACTTAATTACAGATTGATTTCGTACATCAAATATACATCCATCTGCAATAAATGATTCCAAGGGTAAGTCGGACATATAATTTTTAGAATCAGTCAAATGCATTGGGGAATCTATATGCGTCCCTGAATGCATGTTAATTTCCAGTGTATGGTTGTTATATTTATCTACATTCAGGTATTTTACCTGTTGCAGCTTAGTCTTTGAATCACCGGGGTATACCGGCATGTTTTCTTCAATTTTGTGTGATAAATCAATTAGTTTCATTAGTTTTACTCCACATTTTCACATAAAATATAGCTCAGAAAGAGCTGTTCAGCCTGTTTCTGTAATATCGCGATCAGCATAGTGAACTATCTAAAGTATACAATAAATAGAAGAATATAGCGAAAAAAATATTAGTTAAGCAATGTTTCTATCAGCTTCCGATAGAATACTTAATTATACCATAGTGAACTCGTTCAGCAAAGCTGAACATCGGGGCTTCAGATGGAGACTCTACTCCACCTGAAGTGTAGAATCGGAACCCGCCACTTATAGAAGTGGGGGTCTTGGTTTTTTGATAAATATTGTTTTAAATACTCTTAACTTACGGGAATTATCGCTGTGGATGAAAGCTATATAACGCGTGAGATGCTCCTTGCAACATGTAAATATTTACACCGAAAATAATAGATTTGTATAATAATACTTGACAAAAAGACCTTGAATGAATAGTATAAACTTACATAAATTTGGGTGTAACAATATGTAAGCATATGCAAAAAGAGCAGAGACGATACATTCATAATATAAGCTTGAAGCAATTAATATTACTCTAAAGCTCAAGAATAATAAAGAGGATGTGGTGTATATGCGAACCGAACAAGAAATGATGAAATTAATATTAGACATTGCCAAAGCTGACAAGCGTATTCACGCTGTATATATGAATGGTTCACGCACCAATCCAAATGTCGCCAAAGATGATTTTCAAGATTATGATGTTGTATTTACTGTAACAGAAACAGAATCATTTATTAACGATAAAGACTGGCTTTTAAATTTTGGAGAGCCTTTGATTATTCAAGAGCCGGATTCCAACGATTTGGGTTGGGGTATAGATCATGATTTTACACGTCGCTATGCTTAGCTGATGTTGTTCAAGGACGGCACTCGAATTGATTTAGGCGTTGAGATTAATGACAGGTTCGTACAATAGTAACTATAATTGCTATTTGTAAGATTCCGCTTAAAACAAGGGAGTTGAAATAATTGGTTAAGAAGAATGTGCTGCGGCTCAAAAATTTCATTTATAGTCATAGGCTGCTTGCCATAGTATTAGCGGCCTTTATCACTACCGTTGTGCTTATGATGATGCTCAGATTCCTTTGGTTTAGGATAACGGTACCGGAGAGCATTATCATCACCGAAGAAAATGGTATATACGATTTGACCGGCATCAACAATCCGGATGAAAAGCTTGTTCGCCTACCTCCCGGAAAGTACTATTACCCCAATACATATCTGACACCCGAAGGCTTTAATTCCGCCATTCCTGAAAACACTGACAGTTCTGAGGGTACAGGAGCTGATTACCTTACACAACGCTTTATTCTGAAGGTTCCTGGAGGCAGCGGGGTATATGCAATGGCCTTTACCCTTTCGGGGCGTCATGCCATGAGTGTATATGTAAACGGCAGATTGGCGGCACAGACCGGAAAAACCGGAACTACCAAAGAGGACACTGAAATTTGGGAAAATAACATCATGTTTTATGGTAATGAGATAGAGGGTCAAATAGACATTATTCTTCACAGCGCACAATTTTATCATACCAGGGGCGTCGCATCCCTTGCGGAGCTGAGTCTGGGCAAAACAGCAGCGGCATACGATCCGTTCCTGTTAACACGAATAAAAGGAATAATGGTTATGGGAGCATTTTTGTGTGCAGCGGTATTACTGTCAGGTATTTATCTAATGCTCTCACGAACAAAGGAAACATTGTATTTTTCCATGGCCTGTGTTGTCATGGCTATGAGAGAATGCTTGCAAAGTCAGGCATGGATATATTTTCCCATATCGGGGAATCTGTCCTTCATGCTGGAATACCTAAGTGTGGTGCTGCTAACAGTTTTCCTAACAATATATCTGGCGCAATATGCATCGGGAAAATTTCTGGACGCCGTTAGATACACAGCCATCCTCGGTTCCGGCCTTTATGCTCTATGCGTACTCTTTGGAGATTCTGTATTTTATACCTCGGCATTAAAATATTATCAGGCTCTGCTTGTTTTATGTATTGTTCCAGGAATTGGGGTGCTTTTTTATAAAATGCGCAACACAACGAAGGAGCAGGGGACAGCTATTTTCGGAATAGCGGTTTTTTTCTTTGCGGCAATTTCCGACATTATAATGTACAGTGATCTTTTTGGCGACCGAACCAATATACCTGTTTCTGAGGCCGCTATGCTGATTTTTATGCTTGCACAAACGATGTCTCTGCTCCAGATGAACAACAGAGTATTATCGCAGGCTAAAGAAACTGAGCAGAAGTTGGAGGCGGAAAAAACCGCACTGGTAAGTCTGAACCGGCTTAAAACAGAATTTTTGAGTAATGTCTCTCACGAGCTTAAAACGCCGTTGACTGTAGTATCTGGTCATGCGCAGTTGTTGGGAGCACAACTGGCAGAGCCGAAGTATGCGGCTGCAAGGGACAAATCTCGCATCATTTCCTCTGAAGCCGATCGTATGGCTTTAATGGTTGGACAAGTATTGGATGTGACTCGAATTGAAGAGAACAAGATACTCCTGGAAAAGTGCCCCTGCCACATTGATGAGCTGATTCATCAGGCGGTGGAAAGCCATTTTCCAATTTTGAATAAGGGAGGAAATCAACTAAAAATAGATGCGAGTCTTGATTTGCCAAAAGTGAATGTCGATCCCAGAAGAATTACCCAGGTGCTAAACAATCTGATCTCTAATGCTCTTAAGCATACGAAAGAAGGCATAATAACCGTATCGGCAAAAGAGGTAAATGGATTTCTTAAAATATCGGTGTCCGACACGGGAGAAGGCATATCTGATGAGGAGCTTTCTTCTTTGTTCATGCGCTTTCGCCCGGGAAAAGATGAAACTGGAACCGGGCTTGGGCTGTACATATGCAAATACCTTGTGGAGGAACATGGTGGATCCATTCGTGTGGAAAGTGCTGTGGAAAAGGGTACAACAGTTTCATTTTCCCTGCCCTTATAGTCAAAGACTCATTCTGATTTCAGTTAATGGATCTTTCATATTAGCAAGGAAAGCACTTCCAGTGCCCATGGCGTATATTACAAACAAACGCAGTTTGGCGTACCAATTGCACGGGCAATGAGTATACCGCAGACTTTAGCCAAGGAACACTCATCCAAAGCGCTCATTAAAAATGATAGAGAATTTTGGAACAGGCTCTTTAAGTAAACCGTATCTTGCGAAGAACATATTCCATCTGCTTGCTGCCGCTTATTTCAAAAATACTGCCGTCGTCCAGACCCAGGTGCTTACGCAGCCTTGAAATATTTACAGAAACCACTCCCTTCCAATCACCGCTATCGGTGCCCCAGGTGCGTCGGTAAAGCTCTTCACCGCTGATTCTTCGCCCTGCCGACAATGCAAGGCAGCAAAGAAGCTGAAGCTCTTTGGGAGGCAGAGAAATTCGTCTGCCTTCCAGAGTAACGATACTTGACAGAACATCTATGGACATTGGCGGCAGTTCGATATGTCCAGCAAATTCAATCCCCTTCCGGCGAAGCTGAGCGGCAATCCGCACCCCCAATATGTTAAGATCATAGGGCTTGACTATGTAATCATCCCCGCCCTGAATGAGACCTTTTACAACGCTCTCATTCTCGTTTCTGCTTGTAAGGAAGATAATAGGAGCACTTGTCTTCTGCCGTAGCTCGGCGCAAAAATCAAAGCCCAGTCCATCGGGCAGCATCACATCCAGAAGTATTAAATCAGGCGTGCATTCTTCAAGCAGAAGTCTGGCGTCATAAAGAGTTTCAGCAACAGAAACCTCATAGCCCTGCCCCTCTAAATATTCACGATTAAAGCTTGAAACCTTCCGTTCATCCTCTACCATCAGAATATGTGCCTGTCTCATGGGATTTCTCCTTCTTTTACCCTTTGTAGTACCACTATTTTACACCAAAAAATTTAGAATTACAATTTTGTAATCCGCAGCTCAAAGAAAAAAATACCTGATATGCTAAAAGTCGTAGGTAAGGGCGACCCCGGCGACACAGATAAGCCTGAATAGTGGGGAGATTGCACAGCCTTTTATTATGAAAATGAAATTTATCTGAGAGGAGAAATAATTTAATGCAAAAGTTAGTATTAACACTTATGGTAGTAATCATGCTTATCGCAGTGCCCGCCTGTTCGGGCAGAGCACAGGATTGGAACGGAACTTTCTATAATTACTTAGAAGAGGATCACATTCTCGTAATTGCTTTTGAACATTACGATTCCAGCGATTATCTAAATGGTTCAGAAATTGAGATGTGGACTGGTAACGGAATTTCTCAAAGCTCAGTGTCAATAGGTGCAGAGCTTACAAAGAAAAATACCGCAGACAGCAACAGAGGATACCGTTATACGCTTAAAGGCGACACTTTAACGGTTAAGTATGTGGACGACGACGAAGTTTTCGGCACTGATTTTTCAGGCACTTATGTACGCGGCGCATCTATTGAAGAAACCTTCGATACGGGGGGAGATGAATAGGAAGCTATAAGAACTAATCACAAGGAGTGAAAGCGTATATGCGGAAAACTAAAATATTCGCGCTAATAGTGATTCTTCTATGTGCGTTGTGTATTACGGCTTGCGACAGGCCGGACGAACATACAGAAGATGGATACGGAGATCCAGCGGAATATGCAGGCGTCTATTACAGCGGTGCTGTTGACGGGCGTGTGTTTTTCCTCTATGAAGACGGGAGTTACGAAACATACTCCGTACCCATAGATGAATTGCCGCAAATGGCGGAGAGCGGGGTCTTCAAGCCATGGGAATCAGTCGGCAGAATCAATTTTGGCTATATAGACGACGAGGATAATTTTGTTATAGATAATCAGCTTAGTCTGTATGACGACTACATAAGCGAGGGTACTGTTGACTTTATTAAACTCGCCGACGAGATTAACATCGCTATTCTTGATGAACTGACAACCATGACTGTACCGCTTACAGCGTATATCGGTGAATGGGAGAACAATTCCCATTTTTCGTGGATAACTATATCACAGACTGAATCACAGACTGAGTACCAGATAACTACTCCAGGTTCATTTTCCCAAGGTTATATTCAAAAAGGTCAAGATTATCTTTTGCTCGGCAGGGACGGTGAAAAGCTGCAAGTGACGGAGGACGGCGGTCTGTTACTTGAAGGTGCAGAAGGCATATATTACCCCATAGGCGAAGAAAGACTAAATAACGTTCCGCATAAAGCGTTTGTGGGGATTTGGTATAACGAAGATACCGGTGGTACGATTCAATTTACCGAAGATGGGATGTACGGAATTTTATCAGCAGGCATGAACGATGATGAAAGCTTCAATTTCGGTATAACTGGCGGATACTACGAAGTCCATGACGGCGTTTTGACATATACCGATACCGATGATATTGAGCGTACAGCAGAGCTAAACGACGGAGTAATGAGTATATCCGGCATTGACGGGGTGTTTGAAAAAGACTGATGCTTGCTTAACCTGCAGCTTTTTCTATATAAACCAGAGCATGCCTCGATTATTAAAGATGAAAGTATCCGATTTCCAAAAACGGACGGAAAACTGAATAATATAAAATGCCCGGCGGCTGAAGGGAGAAAAAAACATATGGAATTGTGGTTGGCTGCGTTGCTGCTCGTTATCGTCACGGTCGGTGCAGTGACACTCTTGTTTTATTCACGCAAAAAGCAAAACAGGCGATGGCTCATTGCAGGGATTTGTGTTTTGGGTATGGTCTTGCTTATCCTCGTCGTTTACATCACCCTGACGTTTTTGTTTCTGGATGCGATTTCATCAGAAGCACCGCCGGATAGGCTGGAGAGTGTTGAACCGAGTACGATACCAGATGAATTCGATTTACCTGTATCCGAAGTTCCCGAATTCTATCCGGATATACTTGAGCTTCGTGATTCGGAATATGGCGATATGCCGACTTTCGCTACGATAAATGAAGCATGGCAGTATTCATACTGTATGTAAACGGGCAATAGTGCTACGGCATTACCGTCAAACAAAAAAGGAGAACAAAAAAATAAGGAGAACAAACCCATGAAAAAATCGAACAAACTTTTTGCGATTCTTACGGTGAGCCTTATTCTGTGCATGGTTCTGACCGCTTGTAGAAGCAACGAAAACGGGATTCCACCGGGGACTCAGAACAATCAAGGTGCTTCAGACACTCCTGCTGCGCCTGCTACTGTAATTATCAGCGATGTTGATGTTTCGTCTGAATTGCATATTAAAAAAATAGACGAAGTTCATTTTGCGCAAGGCGAATCGTTTATAGAATCGTTTGCTGACGAGGATATGCGCAGCAGTGATTTCCGCTCTTTTAACTTTGAATATATTCCGGAGAATAAAGAGATTTATGTGTCGTCATGGTTTACTGACGCTGCGGTATATTCTTTGTTTATCGATTCGACAGAGGTATATGAGTATACAGACGAGGGGTATAGGATTGTACAGATTGGTGAAGCGCCGCAA
>DAIPML010000046.1:0-16379 GCA_036768735.1 Clostridiales bacterium
AAAATGCTCGCGGTGCGTTGCACACAAAACGTGCAAGGAAGGCGCTTTCAGCGCCTGCGTTTTGGCGCGCAATTCGCGCAAGCGCTCATTGAATCGGAGGATAGATTATGCCGGAAATTAAAATTCATCACAATAATAAGACTGATATAATAAATATAGATAAAAATATTTCTCTTTTAGAAGCATTAAATAAACATGGATATGATATTGAATCTTCATGTAATGGTAACGGTACTTGCGGTAAATGCTGTGTGCTTGTTAATAGCAGCAATATAGCATATACCAGAGAAGAAATTGATATTCTTTCCGAAGATGAAATGCATAAAGGAATCCATTTATCATGTAGAATTAATGTAACCGATGATATAGAAATAACACTTTTCGACAAAAGGAAAGGTGCGTCCATTTTAACTGACATTAGTAAGGCACATATTACCGGTAACGGAACAGCAAATAAACATGCTCTCATTTTGCCCGAACCTTCTATCATGGATCAGCGCCCTGATGATGTGCGTGTTATTGAACAGGTTAAAATGCTTAAAATAGCATCTGAAAGAAACGAAGCAGACTTTCTTCAAAACTCAAAGAAATTACAGCTTAATGAAATAAATTTATCTCTCCTAAAAAGATTACCTGATATAATAAGAAAAAACCCATATCAAGTTACTGTTATTGAAATATTACATGAAATCACAGGAGTTGAATCCGGTGACACAACAAATAAACTATATGGTGTTGCTATAGATATCGGCACAACAACAATTGCAGCCTATTTATATGAGCTCACCGAAAAGAAGCTGGTAGCTGTGGAATCAATGCTTAATCCGCAGAAAAAATATGGAGCGGATGTAATATCCAGAATAGATTACTCATCAGAAAGTGAAGACAATGGTATTAGAATAACTAATTTAATCAGAAATGCTCTCACTGATCTTATTAACAAGCTTATATATTCAACAGAGCATAGTCTTTCTGATATATACCTTGTTACAATCGCAGGTAACACCACAATGCTTCATATTCTTTTAGGGCTACCATGCCGAAATATTGCCATCGCACCCTTTATTCCCGTTACCCTGTCTGAGTGTATACTTTATCCCGAAGAATTTGGCATGGAAATAAACGAAGCAGGTCGTGTTCTTGTAATGCCATCTGTTTCGGCATATATTGGTGCTGATACTGTTGCTGCAGTATTGTCTGCAAGGCTTCATTTGTCAAAGGAAATTGCTCTTCTCGTTGATATTGGAACAAACGGTGAGATTGTATTTTGTAATAGAGGTGAAATGTATTCCTGCTCTACTGCTGCGGGCCCGGCCTTTGAAGGCGCTAATATTTTCTGTGGAACAGGTGGAGTTGACGGAGCAATAAGTGAGGTGTCCATACAGGATAACAAAGAGCTTGAAACAAAAACAATAGGGGGATATAAACCCATAGGAATATGTGGCTCCGGGATAGTTGATGCTGTTGCTTGCATGCTTCAGATCGGGTTAATTGATGAAACAGGAAGAATTCTGGATAAAGATGAATTACCTGAAGATGTACTTTTTTATCAAGACAGGCTTGTTGAGATCAAAGGTCAAAATGCATTCATTCTTGCATTTGCCGATGCCGGAGTTTATGGAGGACAGATAGTTATTACACAAAAGGACATCCGTGAGATCCAAAATGCAAAGGCAGCTATACAAGCAGGCATTCGAGTACTTATTAAAGAAGCTGGGTATAGTATACAGGAAATACAAAAGGTTTTTTTAGCCGGTGGTTTTGGAAATTATATGCGAACTGAAAGCGCAATAGCAATAGGTCTTTTACCAAAAGAACTGATAGGCAGAGTTCAGGCTATCGGAAATGCTGCGGGAGCAGGAGCGGTTTTTTCTCTTCTGTCTGAAAGGGAATACTCAGAAGCATGTCAAATCTCTAGAAAAATGCGCTATGTTGAGCTTTCCTCAAATGTTGATTTTGTGGAGGAATACACAAACAACATGCTTTTTTAGAACCTGCGAGAACACACTAAGATAAGTCTACCAGACAATATCATTAACTTTATGTACCCTCCGAACAGTAGCTGTTAATTATGTAACCGGAAAGAATAACTCTTGACTGTCATGCGTTAAAGCTTGATAATAAATAAATGAGGTGATTAAATGAGTTTACTAATGGAGATTTCTGAAAACCTTCAAAAAGGTAGGGCAAAAGTAGTAAAAGAATTGGTGCAGAAAGCTATTGATGAAGGTACTGATGTTAAAATAATTCTTGAACAAGGTTTATTACATGGTATGGGCATCATTGGCGATAAATTTAAGAAAAACGAGGTCTATGTACCTGATGTTTTAATTGCTGCTCGGGCAATGAACACCGGAACAGAGCTGCTAAAGCCGCTTCTTATAACGTCTGGAGCAAAAGCAAAGGGTAAAGTTGTGTTAGGAACCGTAAAAGGCGATCTTCACGATATTGGTAAAAACCTTGTGCGTATGATGATGGAAGGCAAGGGACTTGAAGTTATTGATTTAGGTGTGGATGTTCCCGTTGATAAATTTATAGAGGCAGCTATTTCAAATGAAGCAGACATTATAGCATGCTCTGCATTGCTTACTACAACTATGACTGAAATGAAGAATGTTGTTGACAAAGTAAATGCTTCACCCTTGGCGGGCAAGGTTAAAATAATGGTTGGAGGTGCTCCTGTTACAGATAATTTCAGAGAGAGTATCGGAGCGGATGTTTATGCTGCTGATGCGGCTTCTGCTGCAGACGAAGCGCTGGCAATCTGCCAAGGATAGTTTTTATACTAAAATCATAAAACGCTGGGCAGCCTAAGCTACTCAGCGTTTTTGTGTAATAACAGGGTTCAATACCTAGAAGAATAAGGTTCCAAAACTCTGCTAGGAGTCCGCTCGGATAGTCGGTTTTTGTGAAAAAACCACGTATAAAAGTGTTTATGCCAACGAAGTTATGCTGGTTTCAAGCCTAAAAAATTCGTGGTTTAAGCAAATATGCTTTTCCGAGCAGACTCTTACCAAAACTTTTAACGCTTAAATAGCGGGAACCTTGCTTTCGTTTGTTTTCAATTACTTTTAGTGTTGGGGAGTTAATTTTATTCGCTTAATGATAAATCTCATGGGATATAAGACTAAAGTCTGCAAGGGAACAAGAATAATGATTTTTATTAACCTCTTCGATAATAAAACGTAAAATGCGTCTCCAAATGCCAAAGAAAGAAATAAAGCATTGAGAAAAAGCTCAACAACTATAACCATTGTAATGGCTGAAAATATTATTCTTGTTATGGTTAATTCTTTTTTATATAGGAATAAGCCATATATAACACCGGACACAAATGCGCTTATGGTTAAACCGGGGATATATGCTCCCGGGTGGACTATAATCCATCCCAGAACATCACCAAATGCTCCGGCTATACCTCCTGCTAAAGGCCCAAACATTATTGAAGCAATAGCGACCGGTATAAAAGTAAAATTAAAGCGTAGAGTCGGAGTGATGTAAATTACAAAAGCTGATAAACAACCATATAGTGCAATAAACATAGACATATATACCATTGTTTTTGTGTTTGAAAAAGAGAAAAAACCTTTTTTGTGCATAAAAAAACCTCCTCATGTTAAATGTGTTCCATAGGTTCCGGCTAACTTTCTGCAATAATCAAGAAGCTACATTAATCAATAAGCAAAGGTTAACCGTTAATAATACTATGCTACATGAAGAGGAACCCTCCCTCATGTACCAGCGGGATGCGACATTCGTACCGCAAGCCTTAAAGCTTTTCGTCCGGATGACAACTCCCCGTCCACCCGGCACTTAACGCACAAACACCTACTCTGCTATTTGAGAGACCCAGTATTATTTCCATTTACAATTATATATTATTTAATTTTAATAAGCAATATAAATATTGAATGTACACGGCAAAATCATGAGCCCATATATTTTCTAAACCTTTTCACAAAGTTTTTTAAAATTTACGTTGGCTTTTCTGTTGTTTGAATTGGCTTTTGGCCATAAAACTATGATTGTTACTATCCAGAGGGTAGTCATAATTAAACATACCCTCTGGACAGCAACTTAAGATTATATCCCAGAAAAAGTCGTGAATCGGTTTTTTCTGCAGATGAACCTGCAGGAAGCTGCAGCACAGCTGCGAAAAACGGGGAAAGCGCTGAAGTGCACATTAACAAGGAACTCCCCCTATAGAAGTGGGAGTCATATGAATATGATTAATAATTGAATATTTGTCACTTACAGCAACCGCTATTCCATCATCTGTTTAATAGCTTCACGTATAACTTCATAGGAAAAACCTCTATGACCCAAAAATGAAATGATTTTTCTTTGAATAGCCAGTTCGAAAACATCATATTTACCATATTTCTTTTTCGCCAGCCGGTATGCCAGTAAGGGTTCATCTAACTGCGTTTCATCTAAAGCCTCTTCAATTGTATCATCACTAATTCCTTTTCTTTTTAACTCAAAAAACAAAGCTCTTTTTGATTTAGGCTTTAGTTTTAACCTGTCTGAAATGTATTTTCGTGTGTAAAGCATGTCATTTATATAACCCATGGACTTCAACTGCAAAATAGTTTTATCAATAATCTCATTGTCAAAACCCTGCTGTGTAAGCTTTTTCTTTATTTCATTTTCGGAGCGATCCTTTAGAGCCAGCATTCTTATACTCACCTGCTTGGCAAGCTTGGCATTAATCTCATCATTAATAAAATTGATGTCTTCCTGACTGAGCTCTGTGCGTTCATAAAGATTCATTCTATAATATTCCTCAGCAGGCATTGAAAAAGCATATACATCATTTATATAAATGCGTATCATTTCAGGATTGTTTTTTTGCTTTACAGCAGATGTTATAACCATATTAACCCTTTCACAAAACCTATTTGTAAACAAATTATACCACAGTGAAGCAATTAGCTTCAATATCCTTTCTAAACAGAGAATGAAAAACTAAGCACAAGATAATACAAAGAAATGTACGGGTTAAGTTTTTTCTGTGACAATATTATCATCCTTTTCATATTTTGAATTATTAACAAAGTGAGGCAGATAGATGACATTTTCTCACGATAGTTAATAGGGTGACATTATCACAAGTTAAACACAATATAAAAAAAATAAACTTTACAGAATTTTGATTTAATGATATACTAATTTGGTATTTCAATTAACCATAGGCTCGGTTTGCGGAAAACTCCGACCGTCAGCTGGGCTAATGGCAATATGTTGTGAAAGGAGTTGTAATTATGGAAAGATTGAGCAAATTGGAAATTATTGAGGCATACAAGCTGCACGATGGTGATACAGGTTCTCCGGAAGTGCAGATAGCATTGTTAACCGATCGCATAGTTCATCTGACAGAGCATTTGAAGGTTAATAAAAAAGATCACCATTCCAGAAGAGGTTTGTTGAAAATGGTTGGTCAAAGAAGAGGGCTTCTAAATTACCTAATGAAAAAAGATATCAACCGATACCGTGATATTATTGCAAGACTTAATATTAGAAAGTAAAAAGCGGAGTATATCCGCTTTTTTTTTGGGTATTTTAATAAATTTTCATTTTGGTGAGATAATGTATAGCAATGGCATTGCTATGTATATAAATTTAAAAGTGAACAAGGCGTGCAGAAGATCAGAGAAGAGAACTATATGAGATAGTTTTCCTCCCTGACCTTTTCACCCTGTTCGCTGGAAAACGAAAGGATGTTAATACAGTTATGAAAAAAACATTTTCAATTGAAGTAGCGGGGAGGACATTGACCGTTGAAACAGGGGAGCTTGCTCAGCTTGCCAATGGTTCAGCGCTTGTCAGATATGGAGAGACAGTTGTGTTATCTACTGCTACAGCGGCCAAAGAACCAAGAGAAGGAATTGATTTCTTTCCCCTTAGCGTGGATTATGAAGAAAAATTATATTCTGTTGGTAAAATACCGGGTGGTTTTATTAAAAGAGAAGGAAAACCATCAGAAAGAGCAATTCTTACATCAAGGGTTATTGACCGGCAGATGCGCCCAAGGTTTCCAAAGGACATTAGAAATGATGTAGCTATCGTAAATATGGTTTTGTCGGTGGAGCAGGATAACTCCCCTGAATTTGCGTCAATTATGGGTACTGTTGTTGCACTTTGTATTTCAGACATACCATTTAACGGCCCAATCGCCGGTGTTATCATAGGACTAATTGATGGTGAGGTTGTAATTAACCCGGACGTGGAGCAGCGCAAAAAAAGCCAAATGTACGTTACCTTGTCGGCAGATAAGGAAAAAATTATAATGATAGAAGCTGGTGCAAATGAAGTACCTGAAGACACTATGCTTGACGCCATGAAAAAGGGACATGAAGAAATTAGGAGACTTATATCTTTTGTTGAGGATATTGTTAAGGAAGTTGGTAAAGAGAAATTTTCTTATACATCTATGGCTGTTCCGGATGAGATCTTCAATAGGGTTTCTGAGTTTTGCAAGGATGAGCTTGCAGAAGCAATGATGAATGATGATAAAACAATCCGTGATGAAAATGTTGATGTGGTTTCTAAGAAAGTTCATGAGACGCTTGATGAAGAATTCCCGGATAGTATTTCAATGATTTCTGAAGCCTTTTATAAGCTGCAGAAAAAGATTGTCCGAGAAAAAATATTATATGAACAAAAACGTGTTGATGGAAGAGGTTTAATGGATATACGGCCTCTGTCGGCTTCCGTAGGAATACTTCCAAGAACCCATGGCTCCGGTCTGTTCCAGAGAGGTCAAACTCAGGTTCTTACAAATGTTACATTAGGATCAATGGGAGACGTTCAAACACTTGATGGTGTTGATGAGGAGGAGTCTAAGCGCTATATGCACCACTATAATTTCCCATCATTCAGCGTTGGTGAATCAAGGCCTAATAGAGGACCGGGCAGGCGGGAAATTGGTCATGGTGCCTTGGCAGAGCGTGCGCTAGAGCCTGTTATTCCATCTGAAGAACAATTCCCATATGCTATTCGGTTGGTATCTGAGGTTCTTATGTCAAACGGTTCAACCTCCCAAGGCAGTGTTTGCGCCAGTACCCTTGCTTTAATGGATGCCGGCGTTCCAATTAAGGAACCTGTTGCGGGCATATCTGCAGGGCTTGTTACGGATGAGGAGAATAGCGACAATTACATTACATTTATGGATATTCAGGGTATAGAAGACTTCTTTGGTGATATGGACTTTAAGGTAGCAGGCACAAAGAACGGAATTACAGCCATTCAGGTGGATATTAAGGTTGATGGGCTCTCTTACGAGATAATCAAGCAGGCGTTTGATATTACAAAGCAAGGAAGAATGACAATTTTAAATGATGTAATGCTCAAAGCAATAAGCGAACCCAGAACCGAGCTGTCCAAATATGCTCCAAAGGTCTATACAACATCTATAGATATCGAAAAAATCCGTGATGTAATCGGACCGGGAGGAAAAACTATTAATAAAATTATTGCAGAAACCGGTGTTAAAATTGATATAGAAGATAACGGAACTGTTTATGTTGCCACTTCTGACGAGGTCGCCGGGAAAAAAGCTATTTCCATTATTGAAGGAATTGCCGGTGATGTTCAGATCGGACAGCAGTTTACAGGGAAAGTAGTTAGAATTATGAACTTTGGAGCCTTTGTTGAATTCCTGCCTGGAAAAGAAGGTATGGTGCATATTTCAAAGCTTGCCCATACTCGTGTCAACAAGGTTGAAGATGTGGTTAATATTGGTGATGAAATTCCTGTAAAGGTTATAGAAGTTGACAAACAGGGTAGAATAAATCTTTCGTTGAAGGATTGCATAAGCCAATAAGTTTTATCAAAATGCTTCTAAGACCCCCTGCCTCATGTGGTCTATAGGCCATGAATAGGCGGGGGATAAACCGATTCCCACTTCAGTGGTGAGTTTCAATCTCCCACTGAAGGAGCATTTGATAAAATGCACACGGCGTAAAGCGTATTTTGCAAGCAAAAACGCGGTTTGGCGCACAATTCGCGCAAGCGCTCATTGAATTTGGCAGCCTTTTAACAAAGGCTGCTTTTGCCCACCACTTCCCGCCTAGAGTGCATAGGTGAGCAGACCGGATGCATGGGCGTGTTTTTAATTAATTTCATGACAAATGGAGGTCTAAATGAAAGAAAGCTTGAAGATTTTATTTATTTCAGCGGAAGTAGCTCCATATGCGAAAACCGGCGGGCTTGCGGATGTTGCCGGTTCATTACCACAAACTCTTGTTGAAATGGGTCATGAAGTGCTTGTTGTAATGCCCGGATATAAAGATATTGAAGCAGAAATGACTTATGTAACTGATTTTCCGGTTGTATTGTCGGGGCAGAGGCGTACCTGCATAGTAAGAGAAATCAAAGGTGCTGCTTGCACAACATATACTCTTAACAATTATCATTTTTATTTTCGTGATGGTATATATTGTTACTGTGATGACGGAGAACGCTTTGCCTTTTTGTGTAAAGCGTCCTTAGAGCTTCTTAAAGCGATTAATTTTAAACCGGATGTCATTCATATAAATGATTGGCATGCAGGACCTGTCGCCTTGCTGCTTAAGCAGCAATATCAGAAAAATAAATTTTATAAGGATATAAAAAGTATATTTACGATACACAACTTAAAGTATCAAGGAGAATTTGATAAGAGTATGTTGGGTATCCTGGAGCTCCCCGAAGCACTTTTCGTACCTGAGGGAGTGGAGTTTTATGGGAAATTTAGCTTTATGAAATCAGGAATTGTTTATGCCGATAAGATTAATACTGTTAGTAAGTCCTATGCAAAAGAGATCCTTACTCCAGAGTATGGAGAGGACTTAGAAGGGGTTTTGAAAAACAGGGAAAAGGATTTATACGGCATAATAAATGGAATTAGCTATGATATTTTTAACCCGATGACAGATCCGCATATCAAGTTTCCCTACAATGAAAACAACTTGACCATGAAAGCAGAGAACAAAAAAGAGCTCCAAAAGGAATTGGGGTTACCTCAAAGAAATGTTCCCATGATAAGTGTTGTTCATCGACTCGTAGAACAAAAGGGGCTCTTTATGGTTTGTGATGAATTCAAAAAAATGATGGCACTTGATGTACAATTTGTTCTCCTAGGGTTAGGTGATCCGTATTACGAAGATGCATTTTTGAAATTTATGAAAGAATTTCCGCAGCAGGTATCGGTGAAAATTGAGTTTAATGAGGAACTTGCCCATAAAATTTATGCGGGCAGTGATATTTTCCTTATGCCATCAACCTATGAGCCATGCGGATTGGGGCAGATGATTTGCTTGAGATATGGAACCATTCCGGTTGTTAGAGAGACTGGAGGCTTAAAAGATACTATAATCGATATAGATAAAGATTTTGAAAAGGGTAATGGATTTAGCTTTACTGAAATAACATCAGCGGACTTTTTGAAAACAATAAAAAGAGCAGTTGATACCTATAGGGATGAACCGGGAACATGGGTCGAGTTAGTGAAAAGAGGGATTAAAAGTGATTTTTCCTGGAAGCGTTCTGCTATAGAATATTTAGCTCTTTATGGAGAAGCATTGAAGGAATAAAATAATGAAAAAAAAAGATAGAGTGCAACATATTATAAATGAACTAGACGGGCTATATCCGATTGCGGAATGTAGTCTTACTTATCAAGATCCACTGCAGCTCTTGATAGCTACTCAATTATCCGCACAATGCACTGATGCCAGAGTAAATATTGTTACAAAAGATCTTTTTGTGAAATACAAAACCGTACAGGATTTTGCTGAAGCCGTCATAGAGGAGCTCGAGGAAGATATACGCTCAACAGGCTTTTACAAAAATAAGGCGAGAAACATAATTGCATGTTGCAGAAAAATTATTTCTGATTTTAAGGGAGTAGTACCGGACAGCATGGATAAGCTGTTGACACTCCCGGGTGTGGGTAGAAAAACAGCCAATCTGGTTTTAGGAGATATTTATGGCATACCGGGAATTGTTGTAGACACTCATGCAAAACGCTTATCAAATAGGTTGGGGTTAACGAAAGAGCATGATCCTGTAAAAATAGAATTTGATCTAATGAAAATAATTCCTAAGAATATATGGAGCCGTTTTTCACATCAGCTTGTGTTGCATGGACGCGCTATATGTAAGGCAAGAAAGCCGGATTGCGAGTTGTGCACCTTAAGGAAATATTGCTTTTTTGGAAAAGGAAGTTTAGAATAGTAGTGCACTAGTAAAAACCACATAATGCTCAGGAGCATAGCAGTGAATAGATTAAAAAAACAAAGGCAGAGTGAAATTCCAGCTGAACTAAACAAGTATGAAGACATACTATCTAAGTATATGTGGGTTATTATGCTTGTTCTGATTACTGCTGATGTGATTACCAGAAGTATTCTTGGACAAGTTGGACTGTACCGTCAAGTTTTCTTGATCCAAAGCATTGCTTTTTTTGTTGAGATATGCATTAGCATTATTAGAATGTTTTATATAAGAAAACAGCAGATTAAACCAGGAATATTGTATTCTGTTATGAAGATTCTTGACATTTTGGTTATTACTATTCTTTTACACACAATGTATAATGGGTTTACACTCAGCTTTCTTATAATCATTCCAATTATCAGCATATGCATAACAAGAGGTCTATATGTTTCAGTTCCATATCTTGGATTTGCTTTAGTTACCCATGTTTATGGGTGGCATTTATTTTCTGGTTATATGGAGGCAATTCAACCTCACATATACACGAATAAGTGGTTTTTTTATACTCACACTGTTATTCTATTTATTGTGTTTTTCATTTTCTTAAGCATATTGCGGAACTACAATTTACAATTCGAACAGAATGAAAATGATAATAATAACTTAGTTTCCCAGCTTGGCAGGAAATACGCTCAACTCGAGGAAGCAAGGCTGGAAAAGCAAGAACAATATGATGAGCTGGTAAAGGTTAATGCCCGGCTTGAGGAAACAAATGTAAGTCTTAATTCAAGTCTTGCGGAGTTTTTTACATTACAGCAGGTATCTCAGGCAATAAGCTCTTTGTTTGACATGAACGAACTACTGGGGTTTGTAAATGATATAATAATTGGCGTCATGGGAGCAAGCACATCAAATATTGTTTTATACAAAAGAAACAGGCTAATAGTTCAAATAACGAATATACAGAACATAAGGGAAAGAGCGATTCTTACTGATAACATTAACAATTCTTTTTTGCGAAAAGTGTTTGAGAATGGTGAAATAATAATTAATAACAATGTAGATCCAGATAATTATGAATTTACAAAAGGCAGGAATGTAAAATCATTGATATGTGTTCCGTTGCAGGTCAAAGATAAAATACACGGTCTTTTACTTATTGAACACAGCATACCTGAAGCATTTGGCGACAGCAATATTCGTCTTTTGAACATTGTAGCGCAACAGGTGAGTATAGCGATAGAAAATGCCCGTCTCTATGAACAATTGCAGGATTATGCCAATACTGATGGGTTAACCCAAGTTTATAATCGGCTGTTTTTTCAGAATTACTTAAGTGAAGAGCTAAAAAAAGCCAAAGACAATGGCTTTGAGATTTCTGTAATAATGTATGATATTGATAATTTTAAGAAGTTTAACGATACATATGGGCATTTATTCGGTGATATAGTACTGAAATCCATTTCCCGGCTCGTAAAGAGCTCAATCCGTAAAAATGACATTATTGCTCGTTTTGGGGGGGAAGAGTTCATTATACTTCTTCCCCATACAAGTGCAGGAGCTGCTTACGAAAAAGCTGAAGAGCTTAGAAAAAGTATCGAATCCATAGTTGTACAAGATAAGGTAACGTCAGCTTCAGTGACTGTTAGCATGGGCGTATCGACTTTTCCTGATTTTGCTGATTCGGAAGATTCGCTTTTAAGAAGTGTAGATGCTGCTCTATATGAGGCAAAGGGTAAAGGGAAAAATCGTGTTGAAATCGCCGGTTCTTAACAATCTAAAACTAAATCTCATAGCTCTTAATTGAGTTATTACGACCGTAATATGGAGGAAAGCTTGGGTTATTATGCAGGCGATTTGTGTAGCAATAAAGTAATCATTTAGCTGACAATACATCTTTAAGCTGCATTCCGCTTATGTTTCATAATATTTCACACCTATGTCTCCCTAGGAGCTTGCTCGTAAACTCGATTTTGATGAATATTTATAAAAAGTACAGCCCTGAAACCCGCATAAGTTCGTTGAGAAGTTGAGTCATTTTTGTATAATTATTAGAAATAATGGCTTTCTGAGCAGGCTCCTAGTTACCTGTGAACAGTAACTGTAAAACCACATAACTTAAGTTTGAAGCTGATGCTGTTCCCTTTACCTTTAGAGAGCGATACATACGTTGAAAAATTTTTTTATATACCGGTTTGTAATCTTTTTTAGGGATAAAAAATGAGAACCTATACATTTCAGATCCGTTTTCCAGAAATGCTTCCATTCCGATAATATCTTCATCTTTGTTCATAAAAACATACTCCCATGTGTAACCCTCTAATTCCTGAACCTTTATTTCTGACTGCTTAAACTCAAGAAAAGTCATGGAAGAGTATTTTTTTGATGTGCTTAGGAAGTCCTTAAGAGACTGGTTCATATTCCAAACTTGGAAAAATCCATGGAGCTTCTCATCATTATGATGAAAATTCATATGCATGATTATTTCATGACCAAGATTTCTAATATCCTCCAAACGCAGAGTTTCAGGATATTGGAATGTAATGTCGGACATATCAAGCTGGTTGATTATTTCTGTTTTCCATTTTACACCTGCAAGAGAACCTGCTTCAACGGCTGGTAAATTTGGTGTTTTCATGTATATCGAATGCATTTTGGTTGATGCAGGCAAAAGAACTGAAATGCGCTGCTCAAGCGTTATTTCAGCTTCTGGTGTTAAAAAGCTAACAAGCATATAAATGCTTGATATTAAAACAAGAGACAGCACGGCTATGATCGCTGTATTTAACGGCTTTTTGCGCGTAATTAGCAGAACATACATAAGAAACACTCAATACTCATAATAATATGAGCCCTTTCATATATCTCGATTATCGAAGCTCAGATGGATCCCCGCCACCTCTAACTTCTATACGCATCTGCAGCTAGGTGGTGAACTTCTCGAAAATTTCCTACTCAAGAACAACATTTCGCATAAATACTGGGTTTGAGTTAAAAACAGGTTAAATTTTTGAGTTCTATTTCCTACTCAAAGCTTTTAACTCAAAATGCCTAAACATTCAGCGTTTATGCACCTTTTCAGTAATTGAGTGGAAAAAAATGCAGGAAGTACACATAAGTATAATTCACCTAAATGCCAATTCCAATTAATTTATCTTAATAAATATATGCGAAGGATGAGTTAAAAAGAATAAAAAAATAAGATTGCAGTGCCAGGCACTGCAATCATTTGCATAAAACAATAAATACCGTGTTTTTTAGTCAACGGTTAAAATACACTTCATCAATATGTATGGAGTGCATACTTTATTTTATCAAAATTCCAAGACCCCCACTTCTATAAGTGGGAGTTCCTTATTAACGGGTCGAGGCTTGTGGTGCGTTCCAGTGGGTACGCACCTTCATTCTTGCTTCGGTGGGGGTAGAGTCCCCCACCGAAGTCCAATGCGTATTTTACTTCGTAAAAACGCGTGATGTTCAGCTTTAGCTGAACGAGTTCACTGCTGATTTTCATTTTTCTTAACAAATTTCTTTATATTTTCTTCTTCATCAGGAGTTAGTACATTTTTTAAATCCAGTAAAAGAAGAAGCTTGTCATTAACCTTGGCAACGCCTGATAGAAATCTTCTGTCAACTCCTGTAATTGAAGGGGGAGTATTTTCAACACTGTCTTCAGGTATTCTAAGTATTTCCGATACAAAATCAACTGTAAAGCCGATATCCATGTCGTTATAGTTTACAATTATTATTTTGCAGTTCTCATCAAAGTCACAATCCTTAAACCCCAATCTTTTTCTAAGGTTAAAAACAGTAAGAACCTTGTCTCTAAGCTTGGTTAAGCCTTCAATATAAGGTGGAGTATTAGGCACCTTGAGCATATCCTGAAGTTTTATTATTTCACGAGCTTGATTTATATCGACACCGAACTCTTCATCACCAACTGAAAATTTAACAAACTGACGCATTGCCATAAAATTACCCCCTATATCACCATAATCTCTACTTTCCATCAAATAATGCCACTGCTTTACTCTATTTTATCAATAAGCTGCATTATTGGCAACCTTGAAATTCCATAGAACGTCAAGAGTCTACAGATTCATTACTGTTCACACCCTCTATATTTTGAGATATAGCTGTACAATTACGGAAACTACGCTTCATTTACATGAGCAGTATAATTCGGTAAGCGTTTTTTAACGCAAAGCGTTAAAAATACGCAACGTTAATTTAGTGTATTTTGCAAAGCAAAAGCACCTAGGAGACTGCTCGAAAACTCGATTTCGATGAATATTTATAAAAAGTACAGCCCTGAAACCCGCATAAGTTCGTTGAGGAATTGAGCCTTTTTTGTATACTTATTAGAAATAATGGCTTTCCGAGCAGGCTCCTAGGCAAGCCGAAGCTCGCAAAAATGCATTTTGAATTATTACACTGTTGCATTTTTGCTCCAATCAGGCTCACTACTTTTACAAGCGACTGCTCTGTAACATTATGTTCTGTATGAACCGTTTATTTTCACATAATCATATGAAAAGTCGCAGGTCCACATCGTGTCCTCAGCATCGCCCATTTTTAAATCAACAGTAATGATTATCTCATTCTTTTTTAGCACGGAGAGTGCCTCCTGCTCGTCAAACTTCATACCTGTTCCGTTTTGACACATTAGAATGTCGCCGATATAAACATCCACGGTTTCAGGGTTGAAAACAGCACCTGAATATCCTGCAGCAGTGAGTATCCTCCCCCAATTGGCGTCTTCTCCGAATAATGCTGTTTTTACCAGCGGGGACTTTGAGATTGCATTAGCAATCATATGAGCTGTTTCAGTATTATCCGAATTTTTAACCCTGATCTCAACAAGCTTCGTTGCACCCTCTCCGTCCTTTGCAAGCATTTTTGATAAAGCGGTAGCAACAGATTCTAAAGCGGTAGTAAAAGAAAAATAATCTTCATTTTCCATATTTATTTCATTATTCTCTGCCATTGCATTTGCTAAAAAAAGCACCTTATCACAAACACTGGTGTCTCCGTCTACAGAAACCCTATTAAATGATTTATTAACAATCGTATTCAATGCTTTTTGCATAAGTTCCCGTGATATATTAGCATCAGTTAAGATAATACCTATCATAGTAGCCATATTCGGGTGTATCATTCCTGAGCCTTTGGCCATTCCATAAATGGTTACCGGTTTTCCTGAAAGGACAATTTTAACAGAAGCTTCCTTTTCAAAGGTATCAGTTGTCATAATTGCTGAAACAGCATCAGGGAAAGAATTTTCAGAAAGCTTGGAGTATGCTGCCGTTATTCCGGATTTTATTTTTTCCATTGGAAGACGGTAACCGATTACGCCCGTGGATGCTAAGAGTACCTTTTCCTTTTCACATCCTATAAATTCGGCAGTGATTTCAGCCATGCATAAGGCATCTGTATCACCATCAGCACCAACGCATGCATTCGCATTACCGCTGTTTATTGCAATAGCAGAGATCTTGTTGTTTCTTATTTTTTCCATTGACCATTTCAATGAATGACCCTTAACAATATTTTTTGTGAAAACTCCTGCTGCTTCTGCGGGAGAAGAAGAAACAATTAATGCAAGATCTTTGTTCCCGTTTTTTTTAATACCGCATGCTACGCCGGCAGCCTTAAAACCTCTTGGTATATATTGGCTATTTTTACCCATTTAATATGTCCTCCGATTTTATGATTAAATATACATTATACTGCATAATTATACATTGGTCTAAAATCAATGTCAATTAATTTCTTATGGAAATGGTGTTAAAATAACGGAAGAAATTGCTTGATCCGTTTTTTTCAAAGCAAAATAACGTACTTTAATTTATGTGCTTGCGTAGCAAGCTATAATTTCAACACACCCCGGTTGCATGGGCGAGCAGCAAACGGAGTTTGCGACCAGCCCCGGTTGCATGGGCGAGCAGCAAACGAAGTTTGCGACCAGCCATTTCAACGAGGCTGGTCGCATGCTAAAGCTCATTTTTGTGAACCAATGAGTAGACATAAATAGATGGCGTTGACAAAGCTAAGGTATTCGGATAACATTGACATGATAGTGAATTCGTTCAGCTAAAGCTGAACATCACGTGTTTTTACGAAATAAAATACGCATTGGACTTCGGTGGGGGACTCTACCCCCACCGAAGCAAGAATGA
>DAIPML010000047.1:0-16346 GCA_036768735.1 Clostridiales bacterium
GTGGGGGTAGAGTCCCCCACCGAAGTCCAATGCGTATTTTACTTCGTAAAAACGCTTGATGTTCAGCTTTAGCTGAACGAGTTCACTTATGTTTACTAATTTGTAACATTGAAAAAATATTATTTTTCGATGCACTCTTTGCACGGGTGTTTCAGTGCCCTTAAATTCAAATCGGACAAAATTCATGAATATTTATAACTTAAATAAGTTATAAAACAGAAGAAAAAAACATTTTTTTATATGATAATTACAATGACGGCATTTATCATCTTTAATAAAAGCTAAACTGTAGCTATGAAGTAAAGATGATAAAATGGTTTTTACGCAAAGAAATATATAGCCTTTTTTACCGCCAACAATACTCCTATGTGGCTTGTTGAAGTGAAAACGGTTATATTAATACACTGCCGTTGATATTAAAAGAATGAGGTGTTAACTATGTCAATGACTATGACACAAAAAATTATTGCAAAAGCTTCAGGGCTTGATAATGTATGGCCTGGTCAACTTGTTCAGGCAAAGGTTGATTTAGTGCTGGGAAATGATATAACAGCCCCTGTAGCAATAAAGGAATTTGAAAATGCCGGATTTAACAAGGTTTTTGATACTGAAAAAATTGCTCTGGTGCCGGATCATTTTACTCCAAATAAGGATATTAAATCAGCTATGCAGGTTAAAATGCTCAGAGAATTTGCTCGAAAAATGAATATTAAGCACTTCTTTGAAATTGGTCAAATGGGTATTGAGCATGCTTTGCTCCCGGAGCTTGGTTTGGTTGTGGCCGGGGATCTGGTTATTGGCGCTGATTCACACACCTGCACATATGGAGCATTAGGTGCTTTTTCCACCGGAACAGGGAGTACCGATATGGCCGCAGCGATGGCTACCGGAGAAGTGTGGCTTAAGGTTCCGGAAGCAATAAAATTTAACCTTATCGGAAAACCTTCCGAATGGGTGAGCGGCAAAGATATTATTCTTCATATTATAGGGATGCTTGGTGTTGACGGAGCATTATACAAATCAATGGAATATACCGGTGAAGGGCTTGAATTCCTTTCTATTGATGACAGATTCACAATAGCAAATATGGCAATTGAAGCGGGAGCCAAAAATGGCATATTCGAAGTGGATGATGAGACTATAAAATATATTAATGAGCACTCTACCAAGGAATATGAGATTTTTAAGGCTGACTGCGATGCAGAATATTCCAAGGAATATTCCATCGACCTTAGTACGATTAAGCCTACTGTTTCATTTCCGCATCTTCCCGATAATACAAGAACAATTGATAATGTTGGTGACATTAAAATAGATCAGGTTGTTATAGGTTCTTGTACAAACGGAAGAATGGAAGATATGAGAATGGCTGCTAAGATCTTAGCAGGCAAAAAGATAAATAGGGATGTGCGTTGTATTATTATACCTGCGACGCAAAAGATCTGGAAGGAATGCATGAACGAGGGGCTCTTTAATATATTTATTGACTCCGGTTGTATTGTCAGCACTCCAACCTGCGGTCCGTGCCTTGGCGGTCATATGGGAATTCTTGCTGAGGGTGAACGTGCTGTTTCAACTACCAACCGTAATTTTGTCGGGCGTATGGGGCATATAAAGAGTGAGGTTTACCTGGCGAGCCCCGCAATAGCTGCTGCATCGGCTATTACCGGTAAGATTTCATCCCCCGAAGAAGTTATGGATTAACATGGATTTATATGAGAAAGAAGGTGAAGATTATGATACTTGAAGGAAATGTTATTAAATATGGTGATAATGTAGACACGGATGTCATAATACCAGCAAGGTATCTAAATACTACTGATCATGATGAGTTAGCGAAGCATTGCATGGAAGATATTGACGCGACATTCGTTAATAGAGTAAAAAAAGGAGATCTTATTGTCGGAGGACAAAACTTTGGATGTGGTTCTTCTCGTGAGCATGCACCGGTAGCAATAAAAGCATCAGGTGTTTCCTGTGTTATAGCAAAAACCTTTGCACGTATTTTTTATAGAAATGCTATCAATATAGGTCTTCCGATTCTGGAAAGCCCGGAATTTGTCGATGAAGTCGAAGAAGGAGATAAATTAAATATTGATCTTGATAAAGGTGAGATCATTAATTATAATAAAGGGAAAACTTACAAAATAGAACCCTTCCCGGAGTTTATACAGAATATTATTAAATCAGGCGGGCTTATATCGCACATTAAAGTTTAGATCACAACGAAAACTATATTAAGGGGTTGTTTTTTTGAAGAATACAAAAATTGCAGTATTGCCCGGTGATGGAATTGGTCCGGAGGTTATCAAACAGGCAATAAAGGTACTAAATAAAGTCGGCGAGAAATTTGGTTTCACATCTGAGTATTGTTATGCAGACATTGGTGGAATCGCAATTGACAAAACAGGAGAGCCCCTTCCCGAGGAAACTCTTACTGTTTGCAGGAACTCCGATGCTGTATTAATGGGGGCGGTTGGAGGTTATAAATGGGACAATCTACCGGGCGATAAGAGACCGGAAGCAGGTCTTTTAGGAATCCGTGCAGGCCTAGGGCTTTTTGCAAACTACCGACCTGCAGTTATTTATGCACCGCTCAAGGATGCAAGCCCTCTAAAAGATCGTATTACAAAAAACGGTCTTGATATTATGATATTAAGAGAACTTACAGGTGGCATATACTTTGGTGAAAGAAAAAGAATTGTAACCGGAGACGGTGAACCGGCGGCGTATGATACAATGTTATATAAAAAGCATGAGGTTGAGAGGATTGCAAGGCTGGCTTTTGAAACAGCCAGGCAAAGGGGTAAAAAGCTCACATCTGTTGATAAAGCCAATGTTTTAGAGGTTTCACGCTTTTGGCGAGAAATTGTAATAAACATTTCAAAGGAGTACCCGGATGTTGCTCTTAACCATTTATATGTTGATAATGCAGCAATGCAGCTTGTTATGCATCCCGAACAATTTGATGTAATTGTTACCGGAAATTTGTTTGGTGATATTCTTTCAGACGAGGCTTCAATGCTTACCGGCTCAATAGGAATGCTGCCATCAGCAAGTCTTGGCGCCACGGGTTTTGGTCTTTATGAGCCTGTTCACGGGTCAGCACCGGATATTGCAGGAGAAGACCTGGCTAATCCCCTTGCTACAATATTATCAGTTGCTATGATGCTTAAGTATACATTTAAAATGACAGAAGCCTCAGAATCAATTGAAAACGCAGTGCTAAAGGTATTGGAGGATAACCTTATGACCGGTGACATTGCAACAGGAGATGCAACTGTTATAGGATGCGAGCAAATGGGCGATGAAGTTGTAAAAAGGCTATAAGAGCTCGCAAGCTGAGGCGGAAAAGTTGAGTATATATCACAAATGTGAAATCAGTAAACATAAAGGGAGGGTTTTCATTGGAATTATCAGGAGCAGATATTATAATTGAATGCTTGAAAGAGCAAAATGTAGACACTATTTTCGGCTTTCCGGGGGGTGCTGTTTTAAACATATATGATTCCCTTTATAAGAGAGGCGGGAGCATAAAGCACATTTTAACATCCCATGAACAAGGCGCTTCACATGCCGCAGATGGTTATGCCCGAGTTACAGGCAAAACAGGTGTTTGTATTGCAACCTCGGGTCCGGGCGCTACAAATCTTGTTACAGGTATAGCAACCGCATATATGGATTCTGTACCGCTTGTTGCTATTACAGGCCAGGTTCCTGCTTCATTAATAGGAAAAGACTCTTTTCAGGAGGTTGACATCACAGGCATCACCGAGCCGATAACCAAACACAATTATCTGGTGAAGGATGTTAATGATCTTGCAGAAACCATACGCAAGGCTTTTGAAATTGCTTCAACAGGCAGACCGGGACCGGTTCTTGTTGATGTGTGTAAGAATGCGACTGCTGAAATGGCAGAGTATACGCCATTTGACGGCAAAAGAAGGCTTAATTTGCAGATAAATAATCTTTTTTCAGAGGAAGATTTGAATGCGGCAGCCGAGGCGGTTAAAAATGCAAAAAAGCCTGTTATTCTGTCAGGAGGAGGCACAATAATTGCCGGGGCATGTGAATTGCTGCTAACCCTTTCAAAAAACATTCATATTCCGATTGCTACAACACTTATGGGAATGAGCTCGATACCAGGAGATTACCCATTATACACAGGGCTTTTAGGCATGCATGGTTCTAGAGTGTCAAATAAGGTTGTTTCGGAATGTGATTTATTAATAACAGTGGGTGCACGTTTCAGTGACAGAGTTATAAGCGACATGAATCGTTTTGCTGCCGATGCTAAAATAATGCATATTGATGCTGATCCTGCGGAGATTAATAAAAATATAACCGTTAACTATCCATTATCGGGTGACATAATTGATATAATCAGTGCTATAATTGGCAAAACAGAGCCGGTTGATGAAACTGATTGGGCTGTTAAGGTTAAAGAATGGAAAGAAGAATACAGGATGAGGCTGCCGGACAACGGTACACTTAAGCCTTCGTTTATTATAGAGAAGTTTTGTGAATTAACAGATGGCAATGCAATTGTTACAACCGAAGTCGGACAGAATCAGATTTGGGCAGCGCAGTACTATACTTTCAATAAACCCAGGCAATATGTTTCATCGGGTGGTCTTGGAACGATGGGCTATGGCACCGGTGCAGCCATTGGTGCACAGATAGCGATGCCGGATAAAAAAGTAATAAATTTCGCGGGGGATGGAAGTTTCCGTATGAACTGCAATGAGCTTGCCACAGCTGTTCATTACAAGCTGCCGATTATTATTGCTGTTTTAAACAATGGAACTTTAGGGATGGTTCGTCAATGGCAGACCATGTTCTACGATAAAAGATATTCAAGTACAACCCTTGATAGAGGTCCTGATTTTGTTAAGCTGGCAGATGCATACGGTGGTGTCGGCATTAGGGTTGAAAAGCCTGAACAGGTTGAGGATGCCATTAAAACAGCCCTTTCATACACAGATCGTCCTGTTGTTATAGATTTTATTATTGATATTGATGAGAGAGTATTACCTATTGTTCCTCCGGGAAAAGGAATTGACCAATTGATATATGCATAAAAGGAGTGAAAAATCATGCGAAGTGATATTATAAAAAAAGGCATTGAGAGAGCTCCCCACAGATCATTATTTAAGGCTATGGGTTACACCGATGAAGAGATAAGCCGTCCTTTGATTGGTGTTGTTAACTCTGTTAATGAAATAGTACCTGGACACATACATCTGGATAAAATAGCGGAGGCTGTAAAAGCAGGTATTCGCATGGCAGGCGGAACCCCCATTGAGTTTGGCGCAATAGGGATATGTGACGGTATCGCCATGGGGCATGAGGGAATGAAGTATTCCCTTGCAAGTCGTGAGCTTGTTGCCGACTCCTGTGAAGCAATGGCAAAGGCGCACAGCTTTGACGGTATGGTTTTTATTCCGAATTGTGATAAAATCGTACCGGGAATGTTAATGGCAGCAGCAAGAGTCAATGCTCCATCTATAGTAATTAGCGGAGGTCCTATGCTGTCATTGCAGAAAAACGGAAAGCAGCTAGATTTGAATAGTGTTTTTGAGGCAGTTGGCTCTGTGAAAGCAGGTATTTTACAAGAAGAGGAAGTTTTAGAATATGAGGATAATGCATGTCCCGGTTGCGGTTCATGCTCCGGAATGTTTACTGCTAACTCAATGAACTGCCTGACTGAGGTTCTTGGGATGGGTCTTCCGGGTAATGGTACAATTCCGGCGGTATATGCTGAAAGAATACGCCTGGCTAAACAAGCAGGTATGAAAATTATGGAGCTTGTTGAAAAAAACATTAAACCCTCTGATATTCTAGTGCCTGAAGCATTTGAAAATGCTCTGGCCGTCGATATGGCACTGGGCTGCTCTACAAACTCTGTACTTCATTTACCGGCAATTGCAAACGAAATCGGGTTTGAATTAAATCTTGATATAATCAATGAAATAAGCGGCAGGGTTCCTAATCTATGTAAGCTTGCCCCATCAGGTCCATGGCACGTGCAGGATTTATACCAAGCCGGTGGCGTTCAGGCTGTTATGAAGGAGCTGACAAAAAAGAACCTTTTAAATCTTGATCTTATTACAGCTACAGGCAAAACCGTTGCTGAAAACATTGATAAAGCTTATATTCGTGATAGCAATGTTATTCGTGATATTAACGCTCCATACAGCAAAACAGGGGGGATAGCTGTTCTTAAAGGTAATATCGCTCCTGATGGTGCGGTTGTAAAACGCTCGGCTGTTGCTGAAGAAATGCTGTGTCACAAAGGCCCTGCAAGAGTTTTTGATTCCGAAGATGATGCAATAAAATCCATATACGGTGGTGAAATAAAAAAAGGTGATATTGTTATAATTCGCTATGAAGGTCCAAAGGGAGGACCGGGTATGCGTGAAATGCTTGGTCCCACATCGGCAATTGCAGGCATGGGCTTAGACAAGGATGTAGCACTGCTCACAGATGGAAGATTTTCTGGTGCTTCAAGAGGAGCATCCATTGGTCATGTTTCACCTGAAGCAATGGAAGGCGGACCTATTGCAATAGTTAGTGATGGGGATATAATAAACATAAATATCCCTGAAGGAAAGCTTGATGTAGAGCTTTCCCAGCAGGAAATAGATGAAAGGCTTAGCTCTTGGAAAGCACCGGAACCACGTATTAAGACAGGTTACCTCGGTCGATACGCAAGAATGGTATCATCTGCAAGTAAAGGCGCTGTACTAATTTAACTGAGCGCTAATACAAGTTTTTTAGTATTTGGTGTTTAAAATTGGTTATGCCTGTTGGGTTAGTAAAATGTATTAAGTTTAGATAATGTTATTTACACAACGTTAAATTTGTGCAGATGTAAAGACGTCTAATCGTAATAATAACATCTTAGTATTTACACAATATATTAGTTACTGTAATAAATTGGGGAGGGATTATACATGAAGCACATTTTATCTGTTCTGGTCAATAATCATGCAGGTGTTTTGTCACGTGTGGCAGGCCTTTTTAGCCGTCGTGGTTTTAATATTGATAGCCTGGCAGTTGGTGTCACAAATGAGGCTAACATATCCCGTATGACCATTGTAGTGGAAGGTGATGAAAATACAGTTGATCAAGTACAAAAGCAACTTGCAAAGCTAATTGATGTTATAAAGGTTGTAAAACTTGATGTGGATAATTCAGTTCACCGTGAATTGGCGTTAATAAAGGTACGTGCCGACACAGCTGTTCGTTCGGAAATTATGCAGATCGCTGAAGTATTTCGAGCAAATATTATCGACATATCAAAAACGACCCTCACAATAGAGATATCAGGAAGCGGAAAGAAAGTAGAGGCAATGCAGACAATGCTCCAGCCTTTTGGTATTATGGAGGATGTCAGAACAGGCTTAATTTCATTGGAACGCGGTGAAAAAACGATAGTATGATACAAAGTTTAATAAGTTTTACAGGTTTTTAATAAAAACAAAATCAAATAAACATTTTGAAAGGAATGATATACATGGCAAAAATGTATTATGACAGTGATTGTGATTTAAAATTATTGGAGAACAAAACCGTAGCAATAATCGGTTACGGAAGCCAGGGACATGCCCATGCTCTTAATCTTAAGGAAAGCGGTGTTAATGTAGTTGTGGGTCTTGCACCAAATTCAAAAAGCCGGGAAAAAGCACAAGCTGCAGGCTTAAAGGTTATGGACACTTCAGAAGCAGCAAAAGCCGGAGATTTAATTATGATTCTAACACCGGATCAGGTGCAGTCGGATATTTTTAAAGAAAGCATTGAAATGAACTTAGAAGAAGGGAATGTGCTTTTATTTGCTCATGGATTCAATATTCATTTCAATCAAATTGTACCACCTGAAAATGTTGATGTTATTATGGTTGCTCCAAAAGGTCCGGGGCATACAGTACGTTCACAATATGTTGAAGGTCGCGGGGTTCCCTCATTAATTGCAATTCATCAGGATTACAGTGGAAGAGCCAAGGATTATGCTCTTGCTTATGCTTCAGGAATTGGTGCCGGAAGGGCAGGGGTTCTTGAAACAACCTTCTTGGAGGAAACCGAAACTGATTTATTCGGTGAACAGGCTGTTCTTTGTGGCGGCGTTACAGAATTAATGAAAGCTGGCTTTGAAACATTGGTGGAAGCCGGATATCAACCTGAAAGTGCTTATTTTGAATGCATACATGAAATGAAGCTGATCGTGGATTTAATAAATCAAGGCGGCTTTGAATATATGCGCTATTCAATTAGTGATACCGCTGAATACGGTGATTATGAAACAGGTAAAAGAATTATTAACGACGAGAGTCGAAAAGAAATGAAAAAAGTTCTTTCAGAAATCCAAGACGGGACTTTTGCTTCAAAATGGATATCAGAAAACAAATCCGGCGGAAGAGCCAAGCTTCTTGCTACAAGAAGAAAGGAATCAGGACATATGCTTGAAAAAACAGGACGCGAGCTTAGAAAAATGATGTCCTGGCTGAAAAAGTAGCTTTATTACTTAAAAAGCATGCATTACAAGCTAAAAGCTTAAGATAGCCGTGTTTTTTAGCTCCATCTAAAAATACACTGCATTAATTTGTGGTCTGAAGAGACCACAGGTGTTTTAAGCAAGTAATGCATGCTTTTTCTAACAATTATACATATTCATTTTAGTATTTATCAGATATTAGGCTTGCAGAAAAATTAGTGCCAAAAAATTTAAGAATTCTTAAACAAGCTTATTTCAACCTTTATAGGAAATACTGATAAAATTATTTCAAATACAATATTGACAAAATTTAAAAGATGCGATATGTTTTAATAAACAATCAATAAAAAATGTTAAAATAGATAAATGATTGTTGTATTATAAACATGAGGGGGATTTGCCATGAGAGCAACAGGTTATGTACGGAAATTAGATTCATTGGGAAGAATTGTACTTCCAAAATCACTTCGGAGGCAGCTCGACATTAAAGTAGGCGATAACATTGAAATGTTCGTGGACAATGATGGAAATGTAGTACTGGATAAATACTTGCCAAGATGCATATTTTGCGAAAACGTTTCGGAGAATTTGGTTGAGTATAAGGGTAAGGTTATGTGCAGAGAGTGTTTAGCTATGATGTAAATGATACCATTATTTAATCATTTGATAAAATGCTTGCGATGCATTGCACACAAAATGCGTAAAGAAGGTTCTTTCAGTACCCGCATGTAACGGGTCGAGGCTTGTGGTGCGTTCCGGTGGGTACGTGCCTGTATTGGTGCGCAATTTGCGCAAGCACTCTTTGAACTGAAAAGTGAATTAATATTTTGGTTAATCATATGCAAACGTGCAGTTGCCATTTCGGTGACTGCTTTTTTTTAATATCTTCGATTGCATTTGATAATGTACTTCTTATACAATGGGGATTGCAGTTGTGACTCTTCTTTGATGTTTTAATGAGAGTTCCCGGAATGTGGAGCATCATGAGAGGGAACCATAATGTTCCTTAACTAAAAAAATGGAAACGCCCATATGCTTCTGTTTTGTTTACGTAATTTTAGGGTAAAATATACAATGAGTTCATATGTACGATCAAAATGCTGCATCCGTTTACGGGAATTATATGATCATAAGCGAAAAAAAATAGGTGAGCTCTCTTTATTGACATATGAACGATTAGGAAAATAGAGTGAACTCGTTCAGCTAAAGCTGAACAGCAAGCGTTTTTACGAAGTAAAATACGCAAGCGTTTTTACGAAGTAAAATACGCATTGGACTTCGGTGGGGGACTCTACCCCCACCGAAGCAAGAATAAGGAACCCCCACTTATAGAAGTGGAGGTCTTGGAATTTTGATAAAAGATACGATCGTTACTTATGGGTATATCCTTAGAGTGACCTGTAAGTTACAAATGCAAGCACACAATTATAGCAAGCGCTTATTGAAAATATCTATAGTTCCAAATTTTAACCGGGAATCGGGGTTATACTATGATAATTCGTGAAACAACCGAACAATTTGAAAAGAATTTTCTTTCACCATACGCAAAGCAGTCTTCCGAAACAAAAGGAAGAGTTCGACCGGATAAAAAATGTAATGTTAGAACTGATTTTCAAAGAGACAGAGACAGGATCATATATTCAAAAGCATTTCGAAGGTTAAAACACAAAACCCAAGTTTTTATTACACCGGAGGGAGATCATTACAGAACAAGGCTTACACACACCTTGGAAGTGTCTCAGATTGCGAGAACAATTGCGAGAAGCCTTCGTCTTAATGAGGATTTAACAGAAGCTATTGCTCTTGGTCATGACCTAGGACATACCCCATTCGGACATGCCGGAGAAAGGGTATTAAATGAAGTATGCCCTTTAGGCTTTAGCCACAATGAGCAAAGCGTAAGGGTAGTCGAAAAACTGGAAAAGAATTGTCAAGGCTTAAATCTGACGTATGAGGTTAAAGACGGTATACTCTGTCATACTGGGAATAAGCAAGCAGACACACTTGAAGGACGGGTTGTTAGAATTGCGGACAGAATTGCATATATTAATCACGATATTGAAGATGCGATACGGGCAAAAGTAATATCACAGGAAGATTTGCCACCCGATTGCTTAGATGTTCTCGGAGACACTTCCAGTCAAAGAATCAATAATATGATTATTAACATTGTTAAAAACAGCATTGACAAAAATGAAGTAATAATGAGTTGTGATTTTTATGATGCTTCCGAAAAACTAAGGAAATTTATGTTTCAGCATGTTTATGTTGGTTCAGTTGCAAAGCTGGAGGAAGGAAAAGCGGAGCTTATGTTAAGACAACTTTATAATCAATTGCTTATAATGCCTGAGTTACTGCCAACCGAATTTAATAATATGATAGACGCGGACGGAATGCATAGAGTGGTTTGCGATTATATTGCCGGAATGACAGACAGATACGCTGTTAAAACATTCACAGATATATATATCCCTGCCTCATGGAGAGATTTCCATTAATAGATTTTTAACTTAACTTTCCAAAGTGTTTTTAACGCTTGCCGGCAAAGCACAGCAGGCACCAACGGTGATATCACATCTCAGCATGTTGGTATTAGCATCCCAAAATACTACTCACAAGCTGAAGTGGGAAAGCTGAGTTAATAACAATTAAATCATTTTAAAATAATAAGCAGGATTTTTAGATTTATTGTCGAATAACATAATATATGAGTTGGGGGGCTTATGCAGTTTTATTCTGATGACATAATTGAAGAAGTTAGATTAAGTAATGATATTGTCGATGTTATATCTGAATATCTACGCCTCGATAAGAAAGGCGGAGGATATTTTGGTCTATGTCCTTTTCATCGTGAAAAAACTCCCTCATTTCATGTGGAACCTGTTAAACAATTTTATTATTGCTTTGGCTGTAATAATGGAGGAAATGTGTTTCACTTCATTATGAATATTGAGAATCTAGATTTTCTTGATGCACTCAGGTTTTTAGCGAACAAGGCAGGAATTACACTTCCTGAGCCTGATGATACTGCAGAACAGCAAAAAATAAAGCTTAGAAAGGACATATTTGAAGTTAACAAAGAGGCAGGAAAATTTTATTTTTCAAATCTTGCCGGAGCAAAGGGGAAGGCAGCACAGGAGTATCTATTCAAAAGGAGCTTAAGCACCCATATCATAAAGCAGTTTGGGCTTGGTTATGCTATTGATGAATGGGACTCTTTAACAAAATTCCTTTTTGCAAAAGGGTTTAGCGAAGAAATTCTTTTGGAATCAGGTCTTTGCCTGAGGAGTAAAAAAGGAAATTTGTATGACAGGTTTAGATCCAGAATTATGTTTCCAATTTTTAATATACATGGAAATATAGTAGCTTTTGGCGGGAGAGTAATGGATAACTCCACTCCTAAATATGTAAACTCACCTGAAACAATCTGTTATAGTAAGGGACGAGAATTGTTTGGCATGAATCTGGCTAAAAAAACTAAAGAAAAAAAGCTTTTGATTGTAGAAGGTTATATGGATGTTATTTCACTGCATCAGGCTGGGATTGATTATGCCGTTGCTTCACTTGGTACTGCCCTTACAAATATACAGGGACGAATTTTAAAAAAATACTCCGATGAAGTTATAATATCCTATGATACTGATGAAGCAGGAAAGAAAGCTACCGAAAGGGGGCTTGAGGTATTAGACAGATTAGGTTGCCGTGTTAAGGTGCTTCAGGTGACAGGCGAAAAGGATCCGGACGAATATATACGGAAAAATGGGGTAGATAAGTTTAAAAACCTTGTTGAAAGGGCAATATCAATTTTAGAATACAAGATTTTGCAGCTGAAAATAATGTACCCGCAGGATAGTCAAGATAACAAATTATCTTTTTTAAACGGTGTTGCCGAGCTTTTAGCAGAGCGGGATAACATAATGGAAAGGGAAATGGTTATGAAAAACATTTCCCGAGATTACGATATTACTATGGATACGTTACAAGCTGAAGTTAAACGAAGACTTAACATGAACGTAAGGAAACAGAAGAAAAAGGAATTTAGTACAGCAAAAAAAGAGTTAACCGGAACAATAAAATCATATTCCCTTCATAAAAAAGAAAGTGCCCGGTCACTATATGAAAAAATGCTGATTGTGCTTATTAGCAGAGAAAATCATCTTTTTTCAGTAGCTTCTGAAAAATATCCTGTATTAGCATTTACAGAAGGATCTTTACGGGAAATGGCTGAAGTGCTTTATAAAAAGCTTGAGCAGGGAAATGATTTTATACTGGAAGAGTACATTACAAAATTGGAACCCGAGAAAGCATCGACTCTTTTGCACATGGCAAAAACATCATGTAATTTTGTCGAATCGGGAAAAGCATTGGATGATATTCTTAAAAAATTAGAAACTTTAAAACTTGAGGAAGAAAAAAAGGATATTTTAGAGCGTTTGAAGAATATTACCGATATGAACGAAAAAAAGCAATTACAAAATAATCTTCAGTTGGTTATTCTAAAGATGACCAGTAGATAAAATATTGAGTAATATTGAGTAATAAAGAGAAAAAATAGCTTATTTACTTTAAACGAGAGGTGGAATAAATAGATATGGCAGATAAAAACAAAAAAAAGAATATTATTGCTGCCGGAGATACCGCTGTTGAAGAAAAAGACTTAAATCAGGAGAAAGCCAAAGAAGTTAAAAATCCAAAAAAGGAGTTTTCCGCTATTATTAGGGAAGTTGCTGAAGTAGGGAAAGCAAAAGGAATTTTAACATATAAAGAAGTAATGGATGCTTTTGAGAAAATTGATATTCCTACGGAAAAAATAGAAAAAGTTTATGAAACTTTAGAACGATTAGGAATTGATGTTGTTCCGGAAGTTGACGATGAAATAGATGAAGTCGATACGGAAGAAGATCCTGAAATAAGCATTCCTGAAGGCATTATAATTGACGACCCCGTCAGAATGTACCTTAAGGAGATTGGAAAGGTACCGCTTTTAACAGCAGAAGAGGAAGTTGAACTGGCTAAAAAGATGGAAGCCGGTTATGAAGAGCCCAAAAAAAGGCTGGCCGAAGCAAATTTGCGCCTTGTTGTCAGTATTGCGAAAAGATATGTTGGCCGGGGTATGCAGTTTCTTGACCTGATTCAAGAAGGCAATCTTGGTCTCATAAAAGCAGTTGAAAAATTTGATTATAAAAAAGGCTTTAAATTCAGCACCTATGCCACATGGTGGATACGCCAAGCAATAACAAGAGCAATAGCTGATCAGGCAAGAACAATTAGAATTCCTGTCCATATGGTGGAAACAATAAACAAGCTTATCCGTGTTTCTCGTCAATTGTTGCAGGAGCTTGGCAGAGAACCTCACCCTGAAGAAGTAGCAAAAGAAATGGGTATGTCAGAGGACAAAGTGCGGGAAATTATGAAAATTTCTCAAGAACCTGTGTCTCTTGAAACCCCTATTGGTGAAGAAGAAGATAGCCATTTAGGTGATTTTATACCAGATGATGATGCTCCTGCTCCGGCAGAATCTGCAGCATTTACACTGTTAAAAGAACAGCTTATTGATGTTTTGGATACACTGACACCTCGAGAAGAAAAGGTGTTAAGGCTCCGGTTCGGTTTGGATGACGGAAGAGCTCGCACATTAGAAGAAGTTGGTAAGGAGTTTAGCGTTACCCGTGAAAGAATCCGTCAGATTGAAGCAAAAGCACTACGTAAACTTAGGCATCCAAGCAGAAGCAAAAAGCTTAAGGATTATCTTGATTAAATTAAGCTTGCTCTTAAGGGAAAAATTTTTTGCGAGTACTTTTGTAAAGTTTATGACTAAAATGAGTGTATAACTACATTTATATATTTGAGAGTTTTGTCACATATGTAATATAGACTGGATGATAACAAAAAAGGCACACATATAAGATTTCACAAAACCCAATATGTGTGTGTGCTTTTTTATAAATGTAATGTGTACTTCTAAATGATTCCCGTATTTTATCGAGTAAATGAGCAGTAAAATTAATTGCCGATTCGCATCATGTATATATTGTTATAAGTAGTGGTTATTGTAAATTAGATATTGTTAAATGTTTGGTAACAAATTTTCTATATAAATACTTATTTTAATGTAGTTGAAAACTCCCCAAAAATATTCGTTGCATCAAGGACAACAAGTTTAGGTAATCAATTTCTATTGTTTATTAGAGAGCCAAAGGAGTAAAAAGTGTGTTGCTGCCATACTGTTTCAATGGAACACTGTTACAGAGAAAGACTCCGGTAAACCGTCTTTGCACTGTAAAACCAGAATGGCGTTTATTGGGTTGTTTATTGTAATTATTAAGTGGAGAAGGGAATTGCTGATGATACCAGATAATCATGCATTAATGCTTTTCAAGTTTGGAGAATATAAGTGGATAAAGCAAATACAAGATGGATTCATCAGCTTTGCTTGTCCTGGGCGGTATATTGATAGCGCTAAAAGGACAGGAAACAATGAGCAAGGTGATATCGATGAAGGTATATTTGCCCGACTAAAAAAAAATGATTCACGTATTGTTGAATGGAGTAAGAAACTATGTGGTGATTTAGAAATTATAAATGATGGTGATTATGTAAAACTCAGAAGGAAATCAACTTACTACATACCTACATTCTGTTTTTATACATTAAAAGCAGACGACTTATTAAAATATGAAAAGTTAAAGCTTGGAACTCAGCATATACCATTTCATCCTGATGATAGGATGTTTACTTACTTTAGCTCATGCAGTCAAATTGCAAATGTACTAAGTAACGCCTACGTTTATTCACAGTTAGTGATACAACCCGCACCTTTTAAATACTCCCTGATGGAACACTTAATTATGAATGGATATGATTTTAAAATGGGAAGTATTAATTATTCAGAATTTGATAAGGAAGAATTTTTTATTGAGCCTACCAATAAAAGAGAGGAACTATTTTATAAGTTTCCAAGGTTTAGTTATCAACATGAGGCAAGAGTATGTCTCTATAATACAAAACTAAATGATATTTATGACCGATTAAACATAAAAATTAGAAAATTACCTGATAAGGACATGATGCTAGTTAGAGGGATTACATGGTATTGCAAAATGACTGCAACAATAGTTGAAAAAAACTAGTTCAGCGTAATCGGTGCCGTGAATGTCATGTGATTCTATTGAATCTAACGTAGTAAAATAGTAGAATCTTGGTAGTGATAATCACATGATTGCTGATGAGGTAAAAAAATGGCTGTCAGCAAAAAAAACTATGGAGTTTATTGATTGATAAAGTTATGAAGAAAAAAACCTACAAGCTATAGCGGATATAAGTTCCGGCACCATCGCAAAGCCTGAAAAAGTAACTACTGCAGTTTGATGAAAATAACTGCGACATCGGCGACATCATGGGCAGAACTAATTTATCAATAGGAAATTGGTCTCCATTGCCGTAATGATGTGCTCCATGACCTAAATGGTATGGCGGGCATTGGTTTCACGCATGAATCTTATTATTCCTTTGCCTTTGCTTTGGACGGTTCTGCAGGCATCTGAACCCTTTGAGCGAGAGCATTTGCCTGCCATTCCATCCAGTAGGTAGTTGACTTGACTTTGTTATCCTTAATGCCGCCAATAACCTAGCATTTTATTTGAGTAGCGTTTTCGTTGTATAGGCGTTCCGATTCAAAGGTCTTTCTGTGTTTATCCCAATGGACACATTCGTGGATAGACTATAAGTCACTTGAATAATAAGTGGTTGAGGGGAATACAGCAATAAACACTCGTCAAGCTGAGAATCAATAAATTTAGGAGCATTCCTGTAATGAACTTTAACGGACTTTGAAAAAAGAAGAACCTCACGG
>DAIPML010000048.1:0-8122 GCA_036768735.1 Clostridiales bacterium
TTACATTGATGAACATATCGAAACCAATAATAGTAAATCTACAAATGTTACAATAAATGTAGCTCCACAAGTAACTGTAAGCGGTACTGTTATTGGATATATCAAACCTAATAACAGTCAACCGGCGCAAGCGACGCCAATGGGCAATTTTCCCGTTAAAATAATGCACTCAAACCTTCTTTCAGGGGAAACTCTTGGAACCGGATATACAGACAGTAATGGGAACTTTAGTATTACAGTAAATCACAAATCTGGTGGGACAAATTTATATGTAAAACTTGAATTTCAAGATGATATCATAAATATTACATCACATGGACTTTTTGGAACAACGCATATCTGGGAAACGGATAGATACATGAATTGCCAGTTAAAATCACTTAATGTAGGAAACATCCCTCAAAACGCAAATGAAACAATAAATGGTTCGTTTTCTATATGGAAGTGGATAAAACAAGGGCATGGGTATTATTCTTCAGCATCTTCTAATTCCATACCAAAAGTTAAAGTTTTGTGGGAAGCTGGTGTAAAAGCAGGTACTAACGCAAATAGTAGCCGTATCTCGATAGATGGCGAAAACTTAGGTTATTCTCCTGATTGCTATGATGGTGATGTAATTTTACATGAGTATGGGCATTTTATAATGGGAAATGTAATAGGCTTTCCCAATGATTCCGGAGAAACTCACACATGGACGAATCCTTCAAACCTTGGAACAGCATATTGTGAAGGATGGGCACACTTTTTTTCCTGTGCTGCACGCAACTCTAGCCAATCATTAGATTGGGCAACAAATGGGAATTCCTTCGGTGGAAATTTGAATAATGCTACAACACTATTAAACGGCACGGCTACACCGTTACCTCTTTATAATGACTACGAGAGAAATGCTAAATATGAATTGAATGTTGGTGCTGTAATGTGGGATCTGTTTACCGGTAATCAGACAATTGCAAATCACCCTTTCTCAGATTTAGATAATACTATGGCCAGTTACAGAAGCAATTCGGTGTATGACTTTTACGATAAATGGTTTCAGACTGTGAATAGCCAATACACCAATAAACAAATATGGAATGCGTTTGAGAATCGGAGATGTTCATATGATATTACCGTGCCTGTTGTTAGTATAACTGCTACAGGTAATACCGTCTTTGCTTTAGCAACAGATGATATCGGAATTGAAAGACATGAATGGTATGCCGATGGTAATTTAGTATCCCAAGGTACGGCAGCATCAAGTTCGCTAACATTAGGTAGTAATTATTCTCCCGGTTTACATATTATTTGGTTCAATGCATACGACCCGGAAGGAATGCTTCCTTATACTACAATAAATCCTCCTGATAGACCCAGAAGTGATAGGTATGGCACCAATAGTATAGCTGTTTATAAACAAGATTCGAAAAGTTCCGATATATCTTCAAATTTAACAAATAAAGATGATATACTAAAAGCAAATCCCGGAAACATAAACGAGCGTCATGCAAAACTTGTTGAAAATATCGGAAAGAGTGAGAAAACTATATATAAGCGTATTGATTTATTGACGGCTGATGATGTGGTAAAAAACATAATAAGCGTATCTGCAAATGAAGATGTTAAATTTTATTGCGATTATTCCGGTGCTATCAAGGAGATAAATGTATACAATTCGGAAGGCGAATTATTAGTTACTGAAAAAAACATTTATAAAGACAGACCATTAGTAATAAATAATTCAGTTGATGGAGAACTTGAGATTGAAGTTGTTTCTTTAACAAGCGATGAGCTCAAAATAATGGGAGCCAACCCGAAAAACATTTCTCTTACTTCGACTCCGTACTCTTTAATCATAACAACAGTACCTTCAAAAGTTGAACTTGACTTACCAGCTTATACAAATGATCCGTTGCTTTTAGAAAAGCTTCTTGGTGAAAAAACCGATGATAATATAATGATGCAGGTGGATGGAGTTTTCAGGAACAGCTATCGGCTAGAGGAAGGTATTAACAAAGTAACTTTTTCAAGGAAAATAGGGGACTATGTCTCTGATACTAAAAGCTATGAAGTTATTTTAGATACGCTTGCGCCGGAAATTAAATTAGAACAGTCGGTACCTAAAGAAACAGACATGAATCATGTGTTGATTAATGGATGTTGCAGTGATGACACGAACACTTTATATATTAATGACCAATATGTTATGTTAGGTGAGTGGTCCAGCAGAAGTTTTGCGGAAGGGTTTATGTTGATAAAAGGAGAAAACAGATTTGTTTTGCGGGCGATTGATAGAGCTGGCAATATTACTGAAAAAGAACTTATAATAACAAGAAGATAGTATAAATACTTGCAGGTCTTGCATATTAGAAATAAAGCCGGCTTTATATAAGCCGGCTGAAACCTTTTATTATAATGTTTGTGATTGGAGCGGAGCTATGTTTAAAAAGTGGTATGTAAAAATAATTATTGTTATTTTGTTAGCGTTAGCCCTTATCTGGCTAGGAAAACTGTTTTATTATTACCAGCAACAAAGGACTATTGAATTAGTAAATAGAGAACTGCAATTTTCAGGTATAAAAATTATGATGGATATGGAAGACATACAAAACATATCTCACGATTATATTATGAATAGCGTTATTGATGGCTATCATGTGAATTTTAAAAATATTGACTTGATAGCATACATATTTGCTCTGAGTAACGAAAAAAGCAGGTGTTACAAAAAAGTAGTGACCATAATGACAAGGAATGAAGAGCACCAATTATTTGGCTTTAACAGGAACACTCCACTTGAGAAAAAAATAGAAATACTTAAAAAGCATGGATTTAGATACAAAGAAATAGGAAGTATGAATTATTTTGCAAGATACGGGGTTAATATACGTGTGGATAGTCCGAGTGATATTATCATATATGTAGATAACCCGGATAATTATATGGGTGGTTGGTAGCAAGCAACAAACATCCCTAAAGCAAGGCATCCTCATTCTTATAATAGCCTGATCACCCTCCCGGGCAATTGAGTCTACTGGACATATACAATGAGTCCAATGCTTTTTGTAATGATTATACGCTGTTTAGCTCCCCCAAATACCGGATTTTTACCATTCAATGTTCCTAAAACAAAGCAATGGTGGTATGATAAAAGATATATAGTTAATAACAAATAGGAATGGGGTAATAATAGTGCAGTATGTCTCCATTGAACGCTGTGAAAGCTACGATGAAGAAAAAGTATATAAAGCTTTAGAACAAACAATAAATAATCTTGGTGGATGGAGGAAATTTATAAAGCCCGGAAATGTGGTTGCCTTAAAGCCAAATCTTTTAATGTACAAAAAGCCTGAAGAGGCAGCGACAACTCACCCTGCAATAATAAAAGCAGTCATAACACAAGTTCAAAAAGCCGGTGGTCTCGTAGTTATAGCTGAAAGCCCCGGGGGACCATATAACCTAACTATGCTTAAATATGTTTATAAAATGACCGGAATTGAGAAGGTTGCATGTGAAACAGGCGCAATACTAAATTATGACTTAAGAGTTGATACAATAAATCAATCCAACGCGAAATATCTAAAAAAAGTTGAGATTATAAAACCTTTGGCAGATGCAGACGTAATAATTAATCTGCCAAAGCTGAAAACGCATGCAGCAATGGTCTATACAGGTGCTATAAAGAATATGTTTGGTGCCATTGCCGGTACTTCTAAAACGGATCTTCACATGCGCATGCCGGATTACAACAAATTTGCTGATTGTTTAATTGATATTTTTACAGGTACCAAACCAACGCTAAACATCATGGACGCAATAATAGGTATGGAAGGGTATGGACCGACGTCGGGAGATCCAAAGCATATCGGTTTGTTATTAGCATCTGAGAATGGTTTTTCGCTGGATGTTACAGCCTCTAAGCTTATAAGGCTTCCTTTAAATTACGTTCCTGTATTTGTTCAAGCAAAAGAAAGAGGTCTCATTGATGAAGAAATTATAATTCATGGAGAACAGTTAGAAAATATAGCCATTAAAGACTTTAAAATACCAGAGCATAGTGCAGATGGTCACCCGCGTGTGTTCCGCAGAAGATTTATGAAATCATTTCAGTACTTGCTAAAGCCTAGACCGGAAATACAGAATGGTTCATGTGTGAGATGTGGAGATTGTGTAAGGAACTGTCCGCCAAAGGTTATTCGAATGGAACAGGGTAAAAAACCGGTAATCAACTATAAAGATTGTATTCGTTGCTTTTGTTGTCAGGAGTTATGTAGTCATAATGCGATAAAGATACACAGAAATTTATTATCAAAGGCCTTGGTTAATAAAAAAATTACAGGATTAAAATAATGATTCCACTTCAAAATGTCACTTTACGACTTTTTATTTGAATAAGTAAGCATATTCTCCTATGCAATGCAGATTCCAGAGGGTGCTTCCCTTTGCTGGTTTAACTATTCATTACTAATAAATTAATTCTATTTTGCGATAAATATTCAATTGGTTTTGCATATTGATGATTTCATATCAAACAAGATGCAAAAAATGTCGATATATGATATTATAAAAAGGAATTTTGTTTTCTTTTTTATGCAATGGTATTATACTAATATAAGTAACTATATATTTACATACACATTTTAATACACACTAACATAAGGACACACAGGAGACTCTTATGAACGTAGAATACATTAACCCGTTTATTGAAGCAAGCCAACAAGTTTTTAATATGATGACAGGAATTAAGCCGGAGCTTGGAACTGTCCATTTAAAAAATTCTCCATACCCAGGTGATTCGGTAGCTGTTATTGTGGGTTTAACAGGAAAAATTAGAGGACAGGTAATTATATCACTAAGCGTAGATACAGCTAAATCAGTTGCTTCCATAATGATGGGCGGTATGCCGGTTAATGAATTAGATGATTTCGCTAAAAGCGCTATATCTGAGTTGGGGAATATGATTATGGGTAATACGGCTACTATCTTATTTAGCAGGGGCATAGGAATTGAAATAACACCACCATCTCTTTTAATGGGAGAGAAAATCACCATTTCGTCATCAAATATGAAGACAATTTGCGTACCATTAGATCTGGGAGAAGAACGAAAGGTCAGTATTGATATTTCTTTAGAATAATTGATATAGATAGCTGAAGACATCTTTTATGTTGTAAAAATCAGGATGAATGCATAGAAATATTCAACCATATTAAAACTATGGGATAATTTATAATAAAAATTGGAAAGATGTAATGATACTGAATACACGGAGTGTAATATAAATGAATTTAAATATTGTTTTGGTTGAGCCGGAAATACCGCAAAACACAGGTAATATCGCCCGAACTTGTGCTGCTACCGGAGCAAAACTTCATCTTGTTGAACCTTTGGGTTTTTCAGTTGATGATAGATATTTAAAAAGATCAGGTCTGGATTATTGGAAGGATGTTGAGATTTTTTATTATAAGAATTTCGAATCTTTAAGAAACCAATATCAAAGCATACCGTTCTATTATGTGTCAACTAAGGCATATCGAAATTATTCAGATATTTTATATCCTGATGAGTGCTTTTTAGTTTTTGGAAAGGAAACGAAGGGTCTGCCTGAAAGCCTGTTACATGATAACTATGATTCATGCATAAGGATCCCTATGCGGACTTCTATTCGCTCTTTGAATTTGTCAAATTCTGTTGCAATAGTCACATATGAGTTTTATCGTCAGCATAAATTCTTAAATTTTCAGCTCCACGGCTCTATACCGACAGAATAGTTTAAGATTTATATTCAATATTCAAATTCATGGGTACATTATAAATAAATAATTCTTGTACAGTGTAGAAAAAATATTAGAAAGAGGATGTTTATATGAAAATAAAACGTATCGGGGTTATGACAAGCGGTGGTGATTGCCCGGGTCTAAACGCCGCAATAAGAGCTGTTGTGAAATCTGCAATTAATAATTACGGATATGAAGTAATTGGTTTCAGAGACGGCTATAGGGGCCTTGTACGCAATAGTTTTATGCAATTGGGATTATCTAATGTTTCAGGTATCTTAGATAAAGGAGGAACTATTTTAGGAACTACAAACAGATATAACCCTTTCAGTGTTATGTTTGACAAGGATGGGGAAAAAACTGTAAGAGATATGAGCGATAGGATTAAAGATAACCTTTTTATGCACGATGTAGACTGTTTGGTGATAATCGGGGGAGATACCACTATAAAATATGCCGGACGTCTTTCGGAACAAGGAATTCCAATTGTGGTAGTCCCAAAAACAATCGAGAATGATATATATGGTACAGATGTCACATTTGGATTCTATACGGCAGTTAATACTGCAACTCAAGCTATTGATAAATTGCATTCCACCGCTGAATCACATCATAGGGTTATGGTGCTCGAGGTTATGGGAAGGGCGTCAGGATGGATCGCCCTTGAATCCGGAATTGCCGGTGGTGCGGATGTTATATTAATCCCTGAAATTCCTTATGATATTAATAAAGTCGCAAGAGCAATTTTAGAGCGTAAAAACGCCGGAAAAGGTTTCAGCATTATTGTTATGGCTGAAGGAGCAAGACCCTTGGGGAGTTCCTTAACACATGATGAACCTGATGATAGTTACTTTAATGGCGATAGTGGAAGCAAACGTGGAACCAGCAGCTTTTTAGCAAAGGAACTTGAAAGGCTTACATCAATTGAAAACCGTATTACTGTATTAGGCTATCTCCAGCGGGGAGGGGATCCGTCACCCTATGACAGAGTGCTCGCAACGAGATTCGGTGCATCGGCGGTTAACCTGATCGAGAAAGGTGAATTAAATAGGATGGTCTGCATGGATCACAATGTAATAAAATCTATTCCGTTGCAGGAAGTAGCAGGGAAACTTAGAACGGTATCAAAAGAAGGTGAGTTGGCCGGTATCGCCCGTTACATGGGCGTAAGTCTTGGAGAATAACAGCAGGAGATGTTTAACATGAAATGGAAAGAAATTGAATTATCAGATGAAGACATTTTTACTAAAGCGTTTAACAGATTAAATTCACAAGCCTCTGAAATGAGCTTTAGATACTTATACATGTGGAGAAAAAACTATAACATTCAGTTTTCAATAACTAATAATATGTTATGCATAGTATCTGTATCAAGGATGTATCCACCATTTGCTTTTTGTCCGGTGCCCTTAGAGGAATATCAAGCGGAGGATTTCAAAAAAACTGTTATTGAGTTGAAAGCATATTTTGATAGTAAAGGGTGGAAGCTTAAATTTGGGCGTGTTGAAGAACGGATGGTTGAAATATTTAAAAAACATTTGGATGGTATAAAGCTTACATTAAAAAAGGATGAAAACAGTGCAGATTACATTTATAGCACAGACAAATTAATAACTCTTTCAGGCAAAAAGTTAAGTTCAAAACGCAATCATATAAATAAATTTATTCGGGAGTACGACGATTTTGAATATGTTGAGATAAGCTCCGAAACAGCAGACGAATGCATGAGAATATTTAACGAATGGTGCGAGAAGAATGATAGCTGTGATTGTGAGGTTCCTGAAGAATGCGAAAAATGGGCGTGCTCAGAGCTGTTAAACAACTGGAATGCATTCCCAAACTTAAGGGGAGCCTTAATTAAGGTAAGAGGGAGATTTGAAGCCTTTACTATAGGTGAGATGCTTAATGAGGATACAGCGGTTATCCACATCGAAAAAGGTAATACAGATATATTTGGGATATATCCTTTGATAAACAAAGAGTTTGTTTCCAGGGCATTTCCCCACACCAAGTACATTAATCGTGAAGAGGATATGGGTGAAGAAGGTCTTAGAAAAGCAAAAATGTCATATTATCCGACAAAGAGATTAATGAAATATATTATAATTCCTGAATTCAGGTAATAATTTTTTGATTTCTCTGTGCACCTTTATTATTGACAAGGGTTATTGTTTTTTATAGTATATAGGCATGATTCAACTGAAAAAACGCATACTGCTGAGTTAATTACAAATTTATATAAGTATGTATATTAGATGTAGTTTTCGTTATTGCATAGCTATGTCACAAAATATAGAGAGTGTTAATAGAAATAGAAAACACATGTAGCCTAGACAGCTACAGATTAATGAAGTGTATTATTG
>DAIPML010000048.1:8222-16339 GCA_036768735.1 Clostridiales bacterium
GTCTTTGGCTAAAAAACACATGTAGCCTGGCGGCTACGAATTAATGAAGTGTATTATTGGTCTTTGGCTAAAAAACACATGTAGCCTGGCGGCTACGAATTAATGAAGTGTATTTTTAGCCGTTGGCTAAAAAACACGGGGAGGGTAAATGTTAATGGAACCTAAGGTTGCAATTGTTATGGGGAGTGATTCCGACTATCCTGTATTGGAAAAATGCATTAAAATCCTCAAGGAGTTTAATGTCGAAGTAGATGTGACGGTTTGCTCTGCCCATAGAACACCTGACAGGGCTGCAGAGTATGCTCGCAGCGCAGAAGAAAAAGGTTTTAATGTTATTATTGCAGCAGCAGGCAAAGCCGCCCATCTACCTGGTGTTCTGGCAGCATATACAGTACTGCCTGTTATAGGGCTTCCAATCCAATCCTCCACATTAGACGGACTTGATTCATTGCTGTCAATTGTACAAATGCCTACTGGAATTCCTGTGGCTACAGTCGCAATAAACGGAAGTGAAAATGCAGCTCTTCTGGCAATTCAAATTATAGGTGTAAAATATCCTGAAATGCGTTCAAAAATGAATCAATATAAAGAAAATATGAAGGTATCGGTCGATGAAAAAGACCGAAAAATTAAAGAAAAGTTGAGAACACTTTTAAAAGCAAGTGATCTATAACATCAAACACAACCCCGGCTCCATATGTAAAACAGCTATATAATTAACCAGAGTAAGCCGGGAAATAACATAAATCAGGCACGAGAACCATTCCGGAAAAGAAATGGAGGATTTTTATGGCGAACTATAAAGACGCTGGTGTTGATGTGCATGCCGGCTATAAGGCAGTTGAGCTTATGAAAAAGCATATCAAAAAGACAATGCGACCCGAGGTTATTGCGGATATTGGCGGCTTTGGCGGTCTTTTTTCATTGGAAGGGCTTTCGTTTAAAAAGCCTGTTTTGGTTTCCGGTACTGATGGTGTGGGCACAAAGCTTAAGCTTGCCTTTCTATTGGACAAACATGATACCGTAGGCATTGACTGTGTTGCCATGTGTGTTAACGATATAGTGTGCAGCGGAGCCCAACCATTGTTTTTTCTGGACTATATTGCAACAGGGAAATTGATGCCGGAAAAAATAGAAAAAATTGTTAAGGGAGTTTCCGAAGGCTGCCAAATGGCAGGCTGTGCATTAATAGGCGGAGAGACAGCAGAGATGCCGGGCTTTTATCCCGAGGACGAATACGACTTAGCTGGTTTTTCCGTAGGTATAGTTGACAGAGATCACATAATAGAGGGAAGCGGTATAAAAGCTGGTGATAAGCTTATTGGTTTGGCTTCATCGGGAATACACAGCAATGGTTTTTCTTTGGTGAGGAAAATATTCTCCATGGATGCCACATATCTAAATTCATTCAATAACAGTCTGAATTCCACAATTGCAGACGCACTTATAACCCCCACTAAAATCTATGTTAAGTCTGTGCTAAACCTTATAAAGAAATTTGAAGTTCAAGGAATAGCGCATATTACAGGCGGTGGTTTTATTGAGAATATTCCAAGAATGATTCCCAGTGGTCTTACAGCTACAATTAATAAGGGAGCTTGGCCGGTTCACCCTGTATTTTCTCTTATGCAAGATATGGGTAATGTCTCTGAAGAGGATATGTATAATACTTTTAATATGGGTATTGGGATGGTTATTGCGGTAGATTCTGAAATTTTAGATAGTGTTGTTTCATATCTTAACGAGTTGGGTGAAAAAGCTTATTATATTGGTGATATAGAAAAAGGTGAAGGGCAAATCAAGATATGTTAAATATAGGAGTAATGGTTTCAGGTAGTGGAACGAACCTTCAGGCGATCTTAAACAGAATTGATGATGGGATGCTTAAGCATTGCTGTGTTGCTACGGTTGTGGGCAGTAAAGAAGGAATTTATGCTTTAGAGCGTGCAGAAAAGAAAGGAATTCCTGCTACTGTTATTAGCCGCAAGAGTTTTCAAAGTGTGGATGATTATGACAAAGCTTTAATTGCGCACATGAAAAAATATGATGTTAAGCTTGTGGTTCTTGCGGGTTTTTTAAGCCTTTTGGGAGATGGGTTCGTTAAAACTTATGAAAATGCTATAATTAATATTCATCCATCATTAATTCCATCCTTTTGCGGGAAAGGCTATTATGGTATTGTCCCACACCAAAAAGCTCTGGAATATGGAGTTAAAATAACTGGTGCAACAGTGCAGTTTGTTGAATTGGAATACGATTCCGGACCGATTATTTTGCAAAAGCCTATTGCAGTTTTACCCGATGACACACCTGAAACCTTGCAGAAACGAGTTATGGAGCAAGCCGAATGGACTATTCTTCCTGAAGCAATACGCTTATTTTCAGAGGGTAGATTGAAAGTTGATGGAAGAAAAGTAATTATATCTGAAGCAAAAGAAATGTAGACACGAAGGTTATCTTTCTTTTGGAAATTATTGTTGTGACATGAAAAAGATTGGAGATGTGTTGATATGGTAAGAAGAGCACTTATAAGTGTTTCGGACAAGGAAGGAATCGTTGATTTTGCCAAAGAGCTGAGTTCTCTGGGAGTTGAAATCATCTCTACAGGTGGAACAGCTGAGTTGCTTAGGAAAAGTGGAGTAAAAGTTACGGGAATATCAGAGGTTACAGGTTTTCCCGAGTGCCTTGATGGGAGGGTAAAAACCCTGCACCCAAAAGTACACGGAGGTTTGCTGGCAATCAGGAACAATTCAGAACATATGAAGCAAATCAATGATTTGGGTATTGAACCAATCGACATGGTTGTTGTAAATTTGTATCCATTTAAAAAAACAATTCAAAAGGAAAATGTAACACTTGAAGAGGCAATTGAAAACATTGATATAGGCGGTCCGACAATGATTCGCTCAGCAGCAAAAAACTATCAGGATGTTGTTGTAATAGTTGACCCTGAGGATTACAAAACAGTTTTGAGTGAACTAAAGGAAACGAAGGATGTTTCAATAAAGACGAAATTCCGCCTAAGCTGTAAGGTTTTTGAGCATACAAGCCATTATGACACATTAATTCAGCAATATATGAGATCAAAGATATCTGAGGATTCTTTCCCATCAACCCTTACGCTAACCTTTGAAAAAGCACAGGATATGAGGTATGGGGAAAACCCGCACCAAAAGGCAGTTTTCTATAAAGAAGCCGGAGTATGCAAGGGCTTTTTAACAGAAGCTAAGCAGCTTCATGGAAAAGAGTTGTCGTTTAACAATATAAACGATACCAATGGAGCTCTTGATTTGCTTAAGGAATTTGATGAACCCACAGTGGTTGCCTGCAAGCATGCAAACCCATGCGGAGTTGGCAGCGGTGAAACAATTAACGAAGCATATATAAAAGCTTATGAGGCAGATACTGTTTCAATTTTTGGTGGAATTGTTGCCGCAAACCGGGAAATAGATGCAAAAACAGCGGAAGAAATGAGTAAGATATTTCTTGAGATTATTGTGGCACCGTCCTTTACACAGGAAGCACTTGAAATCCTTGAAGAGAAAAAAAATATACGCTTGTTGAAGCTTCTGGATATATCAAGAAAATACCCTGCCGGAGCCTATGACATGAAGAAGGTTGGAGGAGGTCTGTTGGTTCAAGACATAAACAACTCTCTTTATAATGATGATGACGTCACAGTGGTAACCAAAAAGCAACCGACAGAGTCAGAGCTTGAGACAATGAAGTTTGCCATGAGGGTTGTTAAGCATACAAAGTCAAACGCTATTGTTCTTGCAAAGTCCAAGCAGACTGTTGGCGTGGGACCGGGTCAACCAAACAGAATTACAGCAGCAATGTTGGCGATTGAACATGGTAAGGAAAAGTGCATAGGCTCTGTTATGGCATCGGATGCTTTTTTTCCGTTTAGTGATTGTGTAGAGGCGGCAGCAAAAGCCGGAGTTACAGCAATTGTGCAGCCAGGCGGTTCAATCCGTGATCAGGAGTCCATTGACGCTTGCGATAAATATGGAATAGCAATGGTGTTCACCGGTATAAGGCATTTTAAGCATTAATGCTTAATGCAGTGAAATTTTACTTTGTTAATTGGAGGAGTACAATGAATATTCTTGTAGTTGGATCAGGAGGGCGTGAGCACGCAATAGTCTGGACGATAGCACAAAGCATGAAAGCAAATAAAATTTATTGCGCGCCTGGAAATGGTGGAATTGCTGATATTGCTGAATGTTTACCCATAAATGCCACAGATATTGAAGGGGTGGTTCAGGCTGCAAAAGATTATAAAATTGATTTGGTTGTTGTTGCTCCTGATGATCCGTTGGCAAAGGGTATGGTTGATGCAATGACAAAAGCGGGGATTAGAGCTTTTGGACCAACTGCTGAAGCTGCAAGAATAGAGGCCAGTAAGGCTTTTTCAAAGGAGTTCATGGAGAAATATGGAATTCCAACTGCTAATTATGCATTGTTCTCTGAAAGTGACGAAGCACTTGAATATTTGAAAAAACAAAAATATCCTCTTGTTGTAAAAGCAGATGGTCTTGCTTTAGGAAAAGGCGTTATTATATGTAAAAACCAAAAAGAAGCAGAAGACGCTGTAAATTCTATCATGATAGAGAATAACTTTGGTGAAGCCGGTAAACAGGTGGTGATCGAAGAATTCTTAACGGGCACAGAGGTTTCAATATTATCTTTTACTGATGGGAAAACCTTGTCGATTATGCCTGCCTCTCAGGATCACAAGAGAGCAATGGATGATGATAAGGGCTTAAATACCGGAGGTATGGGAACGTTTTCACCAAGCCGAGTTTATACGCCTGAGCTGGCACAAATATGCATGGAAAATATATATTTGCCGACAATCAATGCACTTAATAGAGAGGGTATTACTTTTAAAGGCATTCTATACTTCGGGCTCATTTTAACAGATGAAGGGCCTAAAGTACTGGAGTATAATGCCCGATTCGGAGATCCGGAAACTCAGGTGGTGCTGCCGACATTAGAAACTGATTTGGTAGATATTTTTGAAGCAGTGATCGACGGTACATTAGATAAAATAAACATTGAATGGAGCGATGCTGCATGTGTGTGCGTGATAATGGCATCAGGCGGTTATCCCGAAAACTATAAAAAAGGATATGAAATAAAAGGGATTGAGCAGGCGGAATTGGATTCAAACATTATTGTTTTTCATGCCGGTACGAAAAAAGAAAATGGAAAATACTATACAAACGGTGGTCGTGTATTGGGCGTAACAGCTATTGGCAAGGATTTAAAGCATGCAAGAGAGAGGGCTTACAAAGCGGTTGAAAAAATACAATTCCAAGATGCCCATTACCGTAAGGATATTGGAGTGAAAAGTTATATTTAGACAGGTTTTTAACGCATCTTACAGAAGAATATGTTTACATCTTTTTACCTGCTCTTAAGCTGGGATAATTCTGTCTCTAATTCATGCAGGTTTGCGGTTACAAGGTTTGTGCGTATTAGTACAAGAGTGGAGTCTTGTTCCTGTATTGATTTTTCCAGATCAGAAATTGATATTTCAAGCATTTGAAATACATATGATTTATTATCCTCAACATTACTTTTTAACGTTGATAATATTTGTTGAAGCTGTGTGGCTAAATTATGAGCATTTCCCCAATCATTTTGTTTAACATAAAAGTGGACACCTATAACAGTGCTTTTCAAACGCTGCACTTCAGATGGGATGCTTGTTTTATAAAAACTGAAAAAATACGCATTTGTCTGAGTTAGTTGAAAAGCTGCAGCTTGAGCGTTTTTTATGTTTTTATCTTTTATGGCTTTTGACAGGTTTGCCATTGCTGTATTATAATTTTCAATCTGTACAGAGGATACGCCTTTCTCCAATAACTCCGGCTGTATACCATTCCATGAAAAATACATACCATCAGACAGAACTTGTATCATTTTCCAGTTATCGCTTTGCCATTGAGGAATTCCAAATAAGCTATCTTCGAATCGGAAATTATCTGCATTTTCCTGATCTTCTACTGGTCTCTGTGTTTCGAATTCCATTGTCGTATTTTCCTGAGTATTTTTTTCTTCCTTTCTACCACTAACATCAGAGCGTTCAGCTTCATTGTTGCCCTTACCTTCTTCGGTTTTACCGTTTTCATTATTTTTGCTTTCTTCTCCCTGTTCTTTTTCTCGTTTATCGCTTGGAGTTACTTCCTTGTTCTGCTCTGCTTCATCTCCTTTCTTCTGGGAGGATGATTGTTCCATTCCTACCTCTGACTTTTTTTTGTTGGATGATTCGGTAAAGAGTGCTTGTATCTGCTCGCTTTTTAATTGTTCAATAACATCACGTCCATAAAACATCGGTCCACCGAGGAGAGTAACAACCTGCTCCAGCTCCGATGCAGTCTTTTTCATTGAATTTGATAACTTTTCATAATTTTTTTCATCTTTAGAAGCTGTATCTTTATCCGGGCAACCCGAAAAAGTAAGTAAAACAATAAAAACCAAAACAAAAAGAAAGCTTTTGTTAGACATATTTTATTCCACCCCATTATAAAATGATTATCTTTGCACCAGGTTGCAGCTTACAGCACATTCCTACTGGTAATACAACAGGAAAAAGTAGTTGCATGGCTTTCTGGAAGTAATCATAAATTACTGGTTTTATTGTCCGCCAAATAGCGGGATTTTATGCACAAGCGTAGCATCTGTATTATATACGTTGAATTAGAAATTCAACATATATAAACATGAATTGATGCACGTGCCATTTGTTTTGGAGTGCTTTGGGCGCATGCCTAAACATCAGGCTACCGACATGCTGTGATGGGATATCTCACCGCAGCATGCCAATACCAGCGTCTTAAAATCAAAGTCCTCGTTAGTCCGTCGGATAGATTCGAAGTGCTTGCTAAAAATCATAGATGAAGCTTTTGCTGGATTCCCTTAAGGGTTTCGGCAGAATGAAGTAAAAGCTGTTTTTCTTCGTCCGATAAGGGAACCTCAAGTAACCGGTTAATACCGTTTCGATCTACTACGGTAGGTACGCTTAAGACAACATCATCAATTCCATATTGTCCTTGCAAAAGGCTTGATACCGTAAGAATTGAGTGCTCATCCCGCATAATAGCTTCAACAATTCTTTTTATAGCTAATGCAACAGCAAAATAGGTTGCTCCCTTGGCTTTAATGATTTCATATGCTGCATTTTTCACATTTTGAAAAATCTCAAACCGATCGTGCCCTTCGTTACATTGGCTGCATACCCTGCAGTATTCCTCCATGGGCGTACCGGCAATTGTGGTAAGGCTCCATGCAGGAAGCTCCGAATCGCCATGTTCTCCAAGTATATAACCATGAATATTGCGGGTATCAAGTTCAACATGCCTTCCAAGTAAAAATCGGAAGCGAGCAGTATCGAGCACAGTTCCCGAACCTATTACCTTTTCCTTAGGCCACCCGGAAATTTTTACTGTAACATAAGTGAGTATGTCCACCGGATTAGTCACAACCAATATAATAGTTTTATCAGGAGAATTATATTTTATGATATTTGAAACAATGCTTTTAAAGATTTCTGTGTTTTTATGAACTAGATCCAGCCTCGTTTCACCTTCTTTTTGATTGGCACCGGCTGAGATAATAATAACATCAGAATCTTTACTATCTTCATATGTTCCATGGTAGATTTTAATCGGTAAGGATAATGGCATACCATGGTTAAGATCCATCGCCTCACCTTTGGCCTTGGTTTCATTGATATCAATAATTACCATTTCGGAGAAAAGCCCGCTCATCATTAATGTGTAGGCAGCAGTGGAGCCCACGAACCCTGCACCAATAATAGTAACCTTTTGAATGTCTTTTTTAATCATAATCGCCAACTCCTTATTTAATGCTTATCTTGTATTCTCTTGTATCAATACCCATCTTCAGGTATTTTTAACCACTGAGTTTATCAAATTCCTAAGACCCCCACTTCTATAAGTGGGGGTTCCTTGTTAACGGGTCGAGGCTTGTGGTGCGTTCCGGTGGGTACGCACCTTCGTTAACGGGTCGAGGCTTGTGGTGCGTTCCGGTGGGTACGCACCTTCGTTAACGGGTCGAGGCTTGTGGTGCGTTCCGGTGGGTACGCA
>DAIPML010000393.1:0-2116 GCA_036768735.1 Clostridiales bacterium
GCAGCTTGATATTGAACATCAGTCCAATACCTATGGCCATATCAGTATAACTGCTAAAGTCAAAGTATATCTGGAAGGTATAAGACAGCATCACAATGAACGCATCCAGAGAGGTTAATGATCCAACCGAACCATAGCCCCAGTTCACCGCCTGGGCAAAAACATCGGCAATAAAGATTTTTTTGGCCAGACCAATGGCGAACATCAAGATACCATATGAAAAATTCTCGTAGTTTATACTAAAATTTTTCTTTTCGTTAAGCTGGGGCATGAACTCCTTATGTAAAACGATAGGCCCTGCAATTAAGCGAGGGAAAAAGGCCACAAAAACCGCATAGTCCAGAAAACTGTAATCAGCAGTTTCTCCCCGGTAGGAGTCAACCCCATAGGCAATTTGCTGAAAGGTCAGGAAGCTGATACCTAGTGGCAGGATGATATTTTTCAGCTCAAATGAATCCTGAAACAGCAGATTCATATTTTCGATAAAGAAATTGTAGTATTTAAAGTAAAACAGTATCAGTAGATTTAAACTGATTACAATGAAAAGAAGCCATTTTTTTTGTGCAGCAGTTCGCCCGGAGGCCAGCAATAGTTTCGAAAAAAAGTAGTTTAGAAGTATGCTGGCGCAAATGATATAAAGATATCTAAAGTTGAAATACGAATAAAAAACCAGGGACATGACCAGGAGCAGAGCTTTGGCCAGCAAGTTCCATCCCAATTTATGCAATTGATAATAAGCGATTAATGTAAATGGCAAAAATGCCAGGATAAATATGTACGAGTTGAACTGCAATTCCGTACCCCTCTGAATAGTTATTCGCAAATATAAGAATTGTCGTATCCTCGACTATATTATCACATGAATGAGGGCCCAGGGTAGTAGGTCAAGGCCTTTAAGAAGAATTATTTTATCCCCTGATGAAGGCCGGCAACCCCCTTAATTAGCTAATACAAATTGACAACTTAGCTAACATATTTTACAATAATAGCTAACTTAAGAATGGGGTGAGCTTATGCGTGTCAATACCACTGATTTGCAGAATGCTTTTGGAAAATATCTTTCCCTGGTAGAGAAGGAAGATATTATTGTTATCAAAAACGGTAAGAGCGTGGCCAAACTGATTCGCTATAATGAACCTGATTATTTTCTGGTTCACGAAGAAGCAAAAGGTTATAAAACTACCAGGAAAATCAGCTATGAAGAATACATGGAACTGGTTGATTCGTCTGACCAGAGATATGAACTTATCGATGGCGAGATTTATCTGCTGGCTTCACCAAGTATTAAACATCAGATTGTGGTCAACGAAATCTCCTGGCACTTTAATAACTATTTTAGGGGAAAGTCTTGCCGCTCACTAACCGCACCCTTGGATGTGAGGTTGTTCGGATTTGCGACCAAGTTTGAAGAAGATCCCAATGTTGTCCAGCCGGATATTGTTGTTATCTGTGATATAGACAAGGTCAACGATTCCAACAAATATGAGGGTGTACCTACATTGGTGGTTGAAGTATTGTCTCCATCTAATAAAGGCAAGGATATGGCTGTAAAATTAAATCTGTACATGAAAAGCGGTGTTTCGGAATACTGGGTGGTAAATCTGGAAAACAAAAGTGTTTTGCAGTATTCCTTTTCCCCGGAAAGAGACATTGAAAGCCTTAAAAGTCTGAAAGAGGAAGAGACCATAGAATCAAGCGTTTTTGCAGAACTTAAAATACCGTTGGGAGATATTTTTGCCGAAATCTAGCTATCCTACCGCTTGATAAGACTTGAGCACTATAATTAAAGCATGACATTCAAAAAGAAGTACACCTCCACCTTTGTGGGGGAAACCGAAGTCTGGAATATGTTGAATTCCAGTTTGCGGAGTTGCGTAATCTATTTCTATATAATTATGCTGTAATGAAAGAGGAGCATTGAAATGAACTACACGAAAGCATATGTTGAGTGGAATGGATTTGAGGGAACGGTAACAGTTAATGATCCAGTATTACGTTACCCTGGCAACCCCATATTAACATGCCATGACGTCAATAAAATATGGGGTGATGAGGCTCATTTATATACCTACACGGTTCATAATGCGGGAATGGCCGAAGTGACTGGTGCAGATGG
>DAIPML010000394.1:0-2057 GCA_036768735.1 Clostridiales bacterium
CTGCCGGATGATGCAGATGAGGATGGAACATATCAGCCGGACGGAAACTGGTGCATTGAATATGCTTTTCGCTACAAGTTTATTTTTTTAGATGCCTTACGTCTCGTTACGGGAAGGGATCTCATAAAAGAGCATTTCGAGGACATGACAAGACCGGTGAAATATCTAAAATATGCGTATATGGGTGATGGAAAGGTTCCAGTTAAGGATTTGTACGAAAGAAATGAAAACATGCTTGACGGGTATCAAATAAATACTTTTGGTGCACTGTATCTGCGTTTTGCCTCCCTTACAGAGGATAGCTATTTACAATGGATTGGCATGAGCAATCCGGTGCCGGGACGTATGCATGCCTTTGGTAACAAGGTAAAGGGTGGACACAGGTTCATATATTCCGTAGGTTTTACTGACTACTTATGGTATGACCCAAAAGTTAAACCGGAATTTTCTCCGCCGAAGGAAAGAGCAAAGGTTTTCCCGCAGGGTGAGCTTGCTGTTTTAAGAACATCCTATGGTGAAGGTTTAACTTTGGCATATCAGGGCAGGCGTGGAAATGTGATGTACGCCAGCCCGGATTTGATAATAAATAAAAATGGAAAACCAATGCTGTGCACAGCTCCGGTAAAAAACAGCCTTCCTCTGCAGGAAGCTAACGGTCCGGCAGCAGGCGGTGGAGAAATGGAGCGAAAAGGCGTTATAAAAAAGCTTACTTGTTTAGAAGATAGGAACATTCTTCAGATAGATGGCTTTTTAATGCGTCAGCGTATTTCGGTGTACCGGGGACAAGAGGAGATTATAGATGTTGAGCTGAGTCGCCGCAAGCAGTCGCCAAAAGAAGTCTCGCTTGTAAATGAACCTGAAGGACAATTTCTGCGCTTACGCAAGGAAGGGTATCTTCAATACGAAGCATACAAAAATCTTAACCCTGATAAAGGGGCGATTCAAATGGAGTTCCGCCTGTCCAAAACACCTCCCAAAAGCGAAAATCATCCTTCAGTATTGTTTTCAATAGGACAGCATCTAAAATATATGTTTGGAAATGCTATGTTTGTAGGCTTTTTAGAGGGCGGCAGGCTTGGAGTGAAATTTAAAGACAGTGAAGGCAGATGGCTTTTTGCACATTTTTCAGGAGAGCTTCCTTTAATACAACCTGGCTTTTGGCATGAGATTACAGTTTACTGGAAGAATTTTAACAAACCAAGTGCGAACCCCGTATGCGGTATTATTTTTGGTGAATACCACACAGAAGCACGATTAACAATGCCAAACAATAAGCCGTTTCAGTTTAGTCCCAATACCACCATGTGGGTGGGAGCAGCAGTCCAGATGCCGGATAGCTTTGCCAATGTAGATTTCCGAAAAATCCGGATTTTTAGCCGTAGTCCGGGGCAAAAAGAAAATTATATACCGGATGAAAAAGACTTAATTTTTGATGTTGATTATAGCAAAGGGGTTGATGCTGTTTTTGCGGGTGGAAACAAATCTGAAATCTCCGGTATGGGTTTGGAATACAGGCTTCACGCCCAAGAGACTGAAAGTAAAAGAGTTATCCGGCATAAGGGTTATGTTCAAATAGTGAATGGAGAAGAATCGGTTTATATTTCGGGGCAGGATATTTGTATAAATGTTGAAAAACTTCCTAAGCTCCGCTCAGGATTTGCTGGGCAAAGCTTTGAGCAGGAGGAGAATGATCCTGATATAAAAAGAATTATTATAAAACCTGTAGGAAATAAGCAAAAGCTTAGTTTCAGGATAACATCACAGGCGCCAAGCAATACACGGATAAAGAGTGAGTTGTGAAACTATTAACTGGCAATGTGTTGTCGCTATTTTAGTAATGTTCCAGCTCAGTATGAGGTGTATTGTGGAATTATTAACGGGTTATGTAGGATTCTGTGCCGTAATGACGGCATGATAAGAGGTGAATTATGGGACTTTTAAATGCTGATTTTGAAAACCTTAAAAAAAAGATTAGTTATGATGAAATCACTCAAAGGCTCTATAAAGAAGCGATAGCAAACGCTGATATTTTTGCTATGATGGATTTTCCTTCCCAA
>DAIPML010000049.1:0-15626 GCA_036768735.1 Clostridiales bacterium
TCGGTGGGGGTAGAGTCCCCCACCGAAGTCCAATGCGTATTTTACTTCGTAAAAATGCGTGATGTTCAGCTTTAGCTGAACGAGTTCAATGATGTTTTTAAGGCATAAGATACTAAATAGTAACTACCAAATAGTAAAAATAAAGTGTTAATGCGAGATGATGTAGTGCCATCAGCATTATCAATCGTTACTACCGATTAGAATATCAATAATTTCATCCTCGCTCTCGTTACCTCTGAATTCATATATCCCCGGCATTATTTTGTTTTTAGCGTTACAGTTTACAATTTTAATTTGAAAGGATACTATATTATCAATAATGCCGAGCTCAGTTAGCTTGTTCGTGATGTTGGTGATTGAATCACCCTCAGCAATCGAAATAAACAGAGGAATTTCCTGCTCACTTGGCTCTACCATACCGTATTGTTTAGCTAATTTTTTTACTTTTGCTTCGTCCATATCCGGCGTATATCCTAGAAAAAAAATAATACCCAACATGGCTGTTAAGATAATTCCTATACCTATACCAAGCAGAACACTTTTTCCATGTAATTTACTCATATAAAACCTCGATACTAAAACAAGGAGTAGACTTTGCCATATACTATCTTACTCAACTCTCTCACAGTGTTTGGAAGGTTGCCTGCACAGCAAGCTACCAACGGCGTGATGTCTCATTTCAACATGTCTGTACCAGCGTCTCAAAATGCTATTACCAAGCTTAGATGGGAAAGTTAAGTTCATTAAAATATGCGAAGAGGTGGGGCGGGAGCCCATCTTAGCCTCGTTATATAATAAAAAAGGGGAAGACTCTTTAGTAACCAAAAGGGTCGCTCCCTGTTTTACAAAATTATCCTTGTGAAATGCGTGAAATTAGCTCGATTTCACCCTTCCCCATATTTAGAAGCCTCGCAATTTCTTCGCTGCCCATACCATCCCTGCTAAGCTTTATAACTTCACGTTTTTTTACATCAAAAGGAATTATCTTTCCTTTTTTATATTGTAAAGTTTCTGGTGGTTCTTCTTGATCAAATTCGATCTTTATATCAATTTTTTCTTGTTCTTGTCTGAAGTCCTGCATTGAATTGGCTAAATTGTCCGGTATTTCTTTAATATTAGCAAAAAGATCAAGTCTTTCATCAGCTGCTTTAACAGCTTCCTCCATATCCTTCTGCTTTTCCTCCATTTGTGTGACAACGTAACCGGAAAAATTATTTAGCTCATCAAGTAATTGTTCCGCATCTTCTATGAGATGTTGCAATTCATATCGTTTTTCATCAATCTCCAAACGATAATCGCGGTTGTTTTTTCTTTCGATTACCATCCAAATCATCGCAACAGCAACCATCATAATGCCAATCAGGATGATACAAACATAAAAAGCTGTCATCTTTTGCACCTCTTATTTATTTTATCTTTAGTAAAGTTTCTACATAAACTTAAAAGTAACCTCCCATAAATTACTGATATATGTTACCTCTATAGCCGTATATCAATCGTTCTGCCTGTTTTATTAACATCACTAAGCTTTTTGTTTTCTTTTTCTTCATTCTCCTCATGCTTTTCACTGCTGTCTTTTTTGTTTGACTGCTTATTTTTCTGGTGTTTATCTTTAAGTATCTTCTTCTCATCTTCTTCACGAGAATTAACCTGCCTAATGCTGTTTTCCAACTGTTTCTCATTTGTCTGCACTTTATTTTGCATTGATGCAAGACTATTTTGCTGTTCATTATTTTGTATACGTGAAACCTCATTAACACGCGGCATCATTATTTGCATATCAATAGGCTTAATCGGCATATAATCACTTCCTACGGATTAATAGGGACCAATCCGAACATCAACACCATCCTTATACAGTGTGCAGTGTTGCAGCGTCTCTTTTATGTGCATGGTAGCAGAACCAATAGAAACTCTGGTTCCTTGATATACATAGTCGGAAACCATGACTTTACCTTTCACTTCCTGCTGTAATCTTTCTTCGAGTTCTGCAATTTCTTCTTTATATTGGGCTATACAGCTATCAAAATATAATTTTGAACGTACGCTCTTGTCAAGAATTTCCTTTTTATCTTCTGTAAGCATATTGGCACCTTCAAGCTTCTTTAATAGAACTATTGCCTGATATGCCTTTTTAGTACTTTCTTCCATCTTAATAATATCAGTCCGTATAAACTTATACCTTTCTCTGATATGAGGATCTACTCCAACTTCAATGGTGGTGGTGGTTGCCATATAGCTTCCGATAACTTTTGCTTCTATCTCTTTGCCAACCTTTGCTACTCCTCCTACAAGCAAACCCTTTCTTCCGCCAAGCTCCAGGCGGTTACCGCATTTTATATCGGAATGCATAATGGCTTCCGCTTTAATATCATTTGCGGCTTCTACTATACTGTTTTCTATGTATTTTGCAACAATATCACCGCCTGCAATCAAACGGCCTTTACCGTTCCCTGTCATTCCCCTTCTTAGAATAATGTTTCCACCAGCTTTAATTGTTGCACCTTCCACAACACCAAAAACCTCAACATTTCCTCCTACTTCCACAACGAAACCGGATAAAACATTCCCTCTTATAGAGGTATTTCCAATAAAATTTATGTTTCCTGTAGAATTGTCAACATCGTCAGGTACTTCATAAGTTGCAAAAACACTTAGCTTTCCATCCATATACATGACCTGACCATCTATTTCAGAAAAAAGGCTCAGACCGTCTTCACTCATATAAACGTTTCGGCCTCTAACCATCTTTGCAGGTTTTCCGTTAACAGCTTTAAGAACCGTACCCACAACATTTTTCCCATTTATGCCTGGTGTCGGTTCGGTTATATCACATAGCTTCTGACCCTTTTGGACACTTTCAATATAGTCAAGATCCCTGTAATTAACGCTCCCGTCTTCCATAATAATAGGCTTGCGATCTTTATGGATATCTACCATGAATTTTACTTCACCGCTTTTCCCATTAATGGGAGCCATTCCTTCGGCTATAAGTATATTCTGTCCGTATATAGGCTCTTTAACAAGAGTATGTACAACATCTTCTTTTATACCAAATATAACACCGCTTTGCTTAAGCTGGTATGCAATTTCCTGTAAGCCCGCAGGCTTTCCCCCACCGTCCGGAGCTGAAATCTTAATGTATGCTGTCATTTTATCAGGCTTTGTAATAATCTCAACAAATGCGTCTATTTTCTCCTGCTCTTGTTTATCTGCTATCTTAACAGGGCGACCTAATGCCCTTTTTACTGTCTCTGAAATAATAGCGGCATTAAAATTATGAATCTTTTTACGCCTAATTTCATTCAAAATTTCAGTTTCTTCAATTGTAACACCAAAAACACGGTTAACGGTAAGGTAAACACCATCAGAGCCATAGGTTAATTCGAAAGGTTTTATTGTAATTTCCTGTTTATCAAAGCTATTCATTGTATCCACCTAATCTTCATTGTATCCACCAAATCTAATAACCAAATAAGATTTGTTTCTGTCGCTCCAATTTTGCACGCATACGCAGAATTGCCTTTGTATGCAGTTGTGAAATTCTGGATTCCGATACTTTCATAATAGCACTTATTTCTTTAAGCGTGAGTTCTTCAAAATAATAAAGTGTTACTACCATTCTTTCCTTTTCCGGAAGTTTATCTATTGACTCAGCAAGGATTTCCTTTATTTCTATAACCTCAATTCTTTTTTCAGGCTGCCTACTCTCATCATAATTAGAAATGTCAAAGCCAATTTCATAGTTCTGTTCCAGATAATCTTCAATTGATATCATTGTTGACATGTTGACATCCTGCAATGTTTTGTTTAGTTCTTCAACAGATATGCCCATTCTCGCAGCAACTTGGTTATCTGTAGCAGTATGTCCTAATTCATTTTCCAATTCGGTGTATGCTTTTTCAAGATCCTTGCTTTTTTTCCGCAGAGAACGTGGTACCCAATCGAGTTCACGAATACTGTCTATGATAGAGCCTCGTATTCTAAGAGATGCATATGTTTCAAACTTCACACCTTTATTAATATCAAACTTATCAATCGCATCAATCAATCCAAAAATACCATATCCAACTAAATCATCATATTCGACATTAGAACCAAAATATATGCTTAATCTGCCTGCTACATATTTGATTAAATCTGCATACTCCAGAATAAGCTGCTCTTTTATGGATTGATCCTTTGTTGATTGATACCTTTTCCACAATTCCTGCTGTCTTTGAAGATCGGTAGCCAACGTATTCTCCCCCCACTCAACATTATTTTGACAGCCTATATGGCTCATCTTTTGTATAAAAATCACGCAGCATGATATTTTGTAACAGAAATTCTCCATAAACAGCAAGTTTTGTATGAATGTTTAGCTTTTTTTGCTGCTTATACCAATATTGTAACGCAGCCACGGCATATGTCAACCTTTTTCGTCGTTTTTCTTCAAATTTCTCATAATTATTGGTTACATAAAATAATCCAATATGATTATCAAAGAACCCCCATGAAGTCACAAAGTGACTTTATGATGAAATTAGAGATATCTCAAATTATATTTCATTAGTCTTTGAAATAAGTATGTATAAACATATTTTGGTTGCACAGGTTTTAATTATCTTTAAGCTCCTTTCTAATAAATTCGCTTACAGGTAAAGGCTCAAATGACTCGTCGCCTAAATCGTTGGTTGTGTAGTCTATGCTCTTACCCAAGAATTCTTCGGTCTTTTCTTGTTTCATTTTTTCAGCCTCTTCTTTTTCTTTTTGTGCTTTTTCAGCGGCTTCCTGTTTAACCCACTTTTCATCTACCTGCGTTTTTATATTTAAAACTGTTGAGCGTATAAAAAGACCCATAAAATAAAAAATGACCATAGAAAGTATCATATGAGACATTACTTCGTTATGAGCCCTTAAACGTAAAGAACTTAATAAACCAGAAAAAAGAGAGCCTGCCAATGCTAATATTAAAGGCAGCCTTTGCAGATACTGCATAAAAAGCCTCCAACAGTCTTTTGTTTTCTAAAATTATATGTATTTGACTCCAAAACCAATGGTTTTAATCATCAGCCGTCCGTCATCTGAATAAAGCTCGATGGTTCGACCGTGATTTCCCCCGGTATCTTCAGAAATCACAGGAATATGTAGGCTTTGGAGCACTTGCTTTGTAGCCTCCACATTTCTCTGACCAATACGCATCATATCCGATGCACCTGAGAAGGTAAACATTTGCGCACCGCCGGCAAGCTTCGCCGATATCCTGCCGATATTTGCACCATCGGTTAGCATGTTCTTAAGAAGCAACTTGATTCCTGTGTCAGCGAACTTTGCTTCATTTGTATTATTTTTTGCTTGAAACGACCATGGAAGCATAATATGTGCAAGCCCAATTATTTTTACTTTATAATCATATAATGCAATTCCTACACAAGAACCAAGCCCGAGCGTTACTAAAACGCTGGGATGGCATCTGTGCTTAAGGTCGGCCATTCCCACCTTTATGATATTATCTGTCATTAGCACATTGCTCCTAATGTTTTTAGCAGACGGATATAAGATTCCGTATCAGGGGCAAGAAAGAAATCACCAATGACACTCTCAGAGCCCTGAATAAATTCTGTTTCTATATAAAGTACAGCATCTGCGGTTTTCCCAAACTCAATGGCCGGAACACTTAAAATTGCACCTGCCATATCGATTGCCAACGCTGGAACATCTGGTTTGATTTTTAGCCCTGTAAGAGCTGATAAAGCTGAAAGATATGAACTGGTAAGTATATTCCCCACTTCTTTCAATGCCGAAAGCGTTAATTCGTTGTATTCAACTTTTTCACTAGGATCACGGCACATCAGAATATTAATAAGCCTATGGGCGGCCTTTTCTTCTAAAACAAAAAGAATATATCCTTTTATGTCGCCCAACACACCCAAAAGAACGCCAACAACGGGAGTTTCAGCCCCGCCAAGAACATCATTTATTTCGGAAAAACCCATGATTCTAATTTGCGGCACTTTCATGTCCACTTTTTCGTCTATAAGCTTTGCAAGAGCTGTGGCAGCATTTCCCGAACCGATATTCCCTATTTCTTTAAGCACATCCAGATGAAAGGAATTCAATGATGTTAAGTCCATATTACTCACCTTCCGGATAAATAAATCACCGATCAACTCAACTATATTCTACAGGTAAACCACGTGTATGTGATTTCGAATTAATAATCAACCGATCAACTCAATAACCCATTAATCACCTTAATAAATCACCGATCAGTTCAATAAATCACCAATCAGCTTTTCAATGTTTATTATTGTGATAAGTCTTGAATCGATTTTAGTAACACCACTTAAATAATCAAGGTTTTTATCACTAACAATTTCTGAAACGCTTTCTATCCGTGTTTCATCCATCTGTATAACCTCAACCACAGCATCTACAATTACACCAAAGCTGGTTTTGTCAATACTGAAAATTACTATCCTTGTGTCTTCTTCTGCTTCTTTTTCCTGCATACCAAACTTGGTTCTTAAGTCCATAACCGGTATAATATCTCCCCGTAAGTTTATAACACCTTTAATATATGGCGGTGTTGCAGGAACCCTAGTAATGTTCATATATCTTTCAATAATAGTAACCTTACTTATGTCCGCACCATATTCATCCTTGTCTATACGGAATATAATATATTGCTTTTTATCCGATACCATTATCCTATCCTCCTCTTTGCCGGAAGCAAGTATTCACACTTGAATCCGGCTAACCATTTACATGTGATAACAATTTGTTACAAATGGCACGTGAAACAATTCATGTCTATACTATGATAAGTTTCTAACTCAGCATATATAACACTGTCCTATACAATGGAGTTTACGTCAACTATCAATGCCACATTTCCATCTCCAAGAATAGTAGCTCCTGCAATACGACGTATATTAGCCAATAGCTTCCCAATAGATTTAATAACTATCTCCTGTTGACCTATCAAAGAATCAACAATAAAGCCCGCAAGCTTGTCCCCCTTGCTAACAACAACACAGGTAAGCTGTTTCTTTTGAGCCAGTGTTTCTTCAACGGGAACATCAAATATATTCTGAAGGCGAACAATAGGAATGACTGTATCTCTAAGGAAATACACTTCTTTATCTCGAACTAATTCAATTTCAGAAGAATCAATTTTGTTTATTTCCCTGATATTACTTAACGGAATCGCATATTTTTCAGTTCCGATTCGCACAAGGAGTGCTTGAATGATTGCTAATGTCAATGGCAATCGAATGATTGTTTTGCTGCCTTTGCCAAGCTCAGAATCAAGCTCTATGCTTCCGCCCAAGGCTTCAATTTTTGTTTTTACAACATCAAGACCGACACCCCTGCCTGAAAGATCTGTTACTTTATCTGCTGTACTAAAATTAGGTTTAAACAAATATTTTATAACATCGTTATCAGATAAACCTGATGCTACTTCTTCACTTTCAATACCCTTTTCTATAAGCTTTCTACGCACCTTCGCAGCATCAATACCTTGACCATCATCCTCAACCTCAATCACCACATTATTTCCATCCTGATATGCTCTAAGCCATATGTTGCCAACCTCATTCTTACCTTTTTCAATACGGACATCAGGTTGTTCTAACCCATGATCCGCTGAATTCCTGATAATATGTATAAGGGGTTCACCTATTTCATCTATAACAGTTCTGTCAAGCTCTGTTTCCTCACCGGACATATGAAGCTCCATCTCTTTTTTAAGCTCTCTTGAAATATCTCTAACCATTCTCGGAAAACGATTGAATACATTTTCAACAGGTACCATACGGACTTTCATTACAGCATCATGGAGTTTAGTTGTGACCCTTTCAAGGTTTTCAACAGTAGCAACATAATCGCTGTCCCTTTCGGCAATGCCAACATCAGCCAGCCTCGTTTTTATAATAATAAGCTCACTGACCAGATTCATTAAAACATCAAGCCTTTCAATATCAACACGAACAGTTTTGTTTGTAAGCCTTTTAATTGTTCCCGGTTTCGGAGCTGATGCCTTAGCTTCCTTATCACCAGCCTTAGCCCGTTCATCGTATGATTCTTCCTCTGAGCCATCTGCTTTTATGTTTTCAATATGCTTTAGTGTAATTGGAGTTACTTCAACCATCCTTACTTCAGCAATCGAATTTAACTCTTTCATAAAAAAGCTTTCATCATATTTTGTTATAACCATAACTGTAAAATGATTATCAAACTTTTCATCCTCAATATCTTCAACAGGAGGTATGGATTTCATTATCTCCGCATTTTTGTCGAGCATCTGAAAGATTATAAAAGCTCTTGCAGCTTTTAAGAGACATTTCTTGTCAATTTCTATGTAAATCTCAAAAATATTCATGTTCGCTTCTATGGCTTTTTCAATAACATTTTTATCATATATATTTAGCTTAAGCCTTAGGCCTGTATTAAGATTCTTAGTGTCATCGCTTGATGCCGGCTGTATCTTTGCAGCTCTATTCTTATTAGAGCCTACGCCTTCTACAGCATCAGAACCATACTTTAAGACATCCGAAAGAGATGTGATAATATCCTGATATTCTTCCCGGCCTTCCTGTCCTGTACCGATAACCTCATTAACATAGCATTCTAAAGCATCAAGGCACTTGAACAATATGTCAACAACATTTGAATTTGCCTCTAACTTTTTGTTTCGAAGTGCATCAAGAACATCTTCCATATGATGTGTTAAGGCTGTCATCCTGCTAAAGCCCATTGTGCCGGCCATGCCTTTTAATGTGTGAGCTACCCTGAATATCTCATTTAGTATTGACACATTGGAAAAATCACTTTCCAGCCCAAGCAATGAGGTATTTAAGCTCTGCACATTTTCTTTCGCTTCATTAATAAAAACATCAAGATACTGACTAACATCCATTATTTTTGCACCCCCATAATGTTAAGAATTTCATCGGGTATTTGCTGCAAGGAAACTATACTATCGGCTATTCCCATTTCAACAACTGCCCTGGGCATTCCATAAACTATGCAGGATTCTTCATCCTGTGCAATAATTTTAATATTCCTATTCTTTTTTAGTTCAAATAAGCCTTTTGCACCATCGCTGCCCATTCCTGTCATAACAACTCCGATAATGTTTGTTATGCCTGTTTTATCCAGAGAATAAAGCATTTTGTCAAAACTGGGTCTATGGCCCGAAACAGTTGCTGATTCATCAAGTCTTACCATTAAGCCGTCCTTTTCATTAGTAACCACCAGATGCTTGTCCCCCGGAGCAATATATGCAAACCCTGCTCTTAATAATTCCTTATCCTCTGCCTCCTTAACTGTAAGCTCACTTAGGTCGTTTAACCTTTTGGCTAATGAACGAGTGAACCCCTGAGGCATATGCTGAACAATAACAATTGAAGCAGGCAAATCACCAGGCAGGCACGGAATAACATTTTGTAAGGCTTTGGGGCCTCCGGTCGAGGTTCCTATTGCAATAACTTTCTCTATCCTCTGCGCTTTTTCACCATTATATTGCTTTTTCTTTATATCGGCTTTTTTATCCAAATTTCTGAGTGTTGCTGCCTTAGCAATTTTAATTTTTTGAATAATCTCATTTCTTTTTGTATCTGACGACATTAAAAACATTGAATCCGGCTTTTTTATTAAGTCAACAGCTCCTGATGCGAGCGCTTCTATAGCTGTTCTTGTGCCTAAGGAATCGTCGGAGCTTATCATAACAACAGCATATGACCCTTGCTCCAGTAATAATTTAAGGCACTCCAGCCCGTTCATTACCGGCATTTCAACGTCTAGAGTGATTACATCCGGGTTTACCCATTTTGCAATCTCAAGAGCTTCTTTACCGTTTTTTGCTACACCAACAACTTCAATTTCAGGAGCCTCATCTAATATATCCTTAAGGATCTTCCTCATAAAGACAGAATCATCTGTTATCAAAACCCGGATAGGTGCCTCATTTTTACTGCTCATTCTTCATCCAACCTTTTTTTAATCGCTCTCGCTGTGTCTTAAAAACATAGCTTATAATTTGTTCCCTGTCCTTGTTCTCAATACGAACAAACTTAATACCCGTTTCATATGTAATTACCCCTTTATTTTTTTCTTCAAGAGAACGCACTACTACACCGACAAACCTTACTCTCTTATCCAGATTCAGAAAAGCTTCGACATATGTACCTTTTTCCAGACTCTCCTCACAAATTAGGCAAACTCCACCGCCGCTTATGTCGCGTGTAATAGATTTAATAAAATCTCCCCGCATTTCATTATCAGGTAAAAGAAGCTTAAATGTACGATATTGAATTTCCAATTGGAATTCCATTCTGAAAAAAGATCTTCTTTCAACTTTTTCTATTGCACTAACAGGTTTAATGTATAATAATGCAATGTTGCCCTCGTATACCCTTTCAATCGCTTCTGCTGTAAATAAAAATGTGTGTTTTCCTTTCGAAAAAATAACATCCATTTGCATTTTTGGAGTAACCGGGTAGATATTACCCTGAAAAATGGGAGCATATATTTCCATCATGTTTTTATCTATGTCATAGCCACCAAATTGGCTTATAAAAACAGCTGGTATTTTATTACCATCTTCATCAAATAGATCTAATTCCAACTTGGTTCCCAGACCAATATGCTGATATTTCATGCATGCCCTCGCAATACCTTGAATCCAAAAAAGTCAATACGTGACTATGTTGGATTCATATTTTTATTATATCATAGAAGTAGTCTTGACTGTAACTACATATACAAGTTTCATCAATTTCCGCTAAAAGTGTTTAAAAGCCGATTAAAAAAGCCTTTCATCCCTTTATTTTTATTTGTATTGGCAGTATCATTATTATCAAGTAAATTTTCTGCAAGCTCCCAAACCTGCTGCGAAGCATAGCTTTTAGGATAACTCAAGCAGAAAGGCTTTTGCTGTTTAACCGCCTTAGGAACCAATTCATCATATAGTATATACCCTAATTTCTGCAAATTAAAAGATAAAAATCTCTCTGATACCATGGTAAGCTTTGATAAGATATCATTTGCCTCTTTCGGAGAATCTGCTTTATTAACAATAACCCTGATAATCTTGTGCCTGTCCCTTCTTGATATCATTTTAATAAGGGCATAGGCATCAGTTATTGCAGTAGGCTCCGGTGTTGTAACGAGCAGCACTTCGTCGGCAGCCATAACAAAGCTCATAACATTCCTTGAAAGCCCTGCTCCCGTGTCAATTAAGATAACATCGTATAGCTTGTCTAAAAGACCAATGCTTGTAATAAACCTTCCAAGCTGCCTTCTATCAATCTGCAAAAGTTCTTCAACGCCTGAGCCGCCAGAAAGGAACTTTACATTATTCGGACCATCGGTTAAGACTTCAAATATATTTCGCTCACCTCTTAGTAAGTCAACAAGGGTGTATTTTGTTGTTAATCCAAGCATTATATCAATATTCGCCAGACCAAAGTCAACATCCAGTATTACGACTCGAAGACCCATTTTACTCAGTGCAATAGCCAAATTCACAGAAATGTTGGTTTTTCCGACACCACCTTTGCCGCTGGTGATCGTAATCACTCTTGCAGCACCACTTGATGAGCTGTCTTTTTCAGAATGATCTGGTATTTTCAAATTATCAACTATTTTTCTAAGCTTTTCAGCCTGATCGCTCATATCAATCCTCCAGCATTTTAAGTTTACACAAAACTTGGGCAAACAATATTGTAACAACTGTTCTATCCGCTCTTTGTTTTTGAGTTCAACATACTTTTTACAATATCTGACACATTCGCAATTTCAATATCATCGGGTACGCTTTGACCCGCAGTTGTATATGAAAGTGTCTTCCCAGTGGTGCACCTTGCATTTAGGATTACTCCAGGTACAAGCACTTCATCGAGCTTTGTAAAAAGAAGCTTGAAATTTTGTAAAAACTTATAATGATTCAAAATCTCTCTTAATGCCAGCTTTCCCATACTGCAACTTAAAACCAGAAATATTTCATCGGCTTCTGCTGCAGCAACCAGCATTTTAAGTTCAGAAAACTGAGCAGCATTTTTATGACTTCGTCCTGCGGTATCTATTAATATTAAATCCTTATCAGAATACTGCGAAATAGCTTCCTGCACTTCTTGCGGAGTATAGATTATGTATACTGGAATGTTAAGAATTTCTGCATAAGTTTTTAGCTGGTCGACAGCAGCTATACGATATGTATCAGCAGTTATGAAACCAATTTTCTTTTGCTGGTTTAATGTGTAGTCTGCAGCTATTTTTGCAAGGGTGGTAGTTTTCCCCACCCCGGTAGGACCTGCAAACAACACTACCGTAGGTTTACCATCCTCTCTGAAACTAATTGTGTTTGGCTTTCCTAAGACACTTAATAAAACTTTTTCAGCTACATTACATATTTCATCATAGTCATTTAGATTTTTAACAAATTGCTTAATTTTTTCTACAATCTTCTCAATTATCGATAGCTCTATTTCATTATCAAGAAGGATATTTTTAAACTCCTTTAAAGCTTCACTTTCCGGCATATCCGTGTTAGCGTTTGGCTTTTCGGTAGCAGCAGCTATCTCTGCTATTTTTGCTGCAGGAGCGGTATATGGTGCTTCTGTTGTTCTAACTGCGGGGGTTGTATACGGTGCTTCCGTTGTTTCAATCGTGGGGGTTATATGCGGTACTTCTGTTGTTTCAGGCTTAGTTTTTTTATCATGTGATACATTGTCATATATGCGTTCTAATACTTGCTCCATGTTTTTTACTCTATTTTCAAGGGATTCTACCCTGACGTCTTCGTCACCGGGTTTTTGCATATTACCCAGTCTGTTGTAGGTCACCGACTGTTGCTTAGATTTTCTTTGCGCATCAGAGCCTTCTGTTTTTTTTGTGCCATATTCTTCATCAATAGCTGCTAAAACCTCTGTCAGGGGCTTGGAAAACAACCCAACCAATCCTTTTTTACGAACCTTCCGGGTACTCAGTATTATGGCATCACTGCCTAAATCCATCTTTACTTTTAGCATTGCTTCCTGGGCATCCTTCCCAGTATATCGACGAATTCGCATATTCTCTCCTTTAATCCTCTATGTGCTTTTAAGCATTCCGACAGACCTCACCTCTGTTGATGGATCTAATTCATTATACGATAAAACGACCAGCCCGGGAATAGCTTGCTCCGTAAAGCGTTTGAAGTAAAGTCGAACCACCGGAGAAGCAAGAACAATGGGTTGTTTCCCAAGCTGCACAAGTTTTTCGACCAGTTTTGTAAGATTATTAAATATTTTATTGCTGATAGATGGTTCAATTGTTAAATATGATCCTGCTTCGGTTTTTTGAATTGAGTCCATAATCAGTTGCTCAAGCTGAGGATCCAACGTAATCACATCTGAATTATCAGGTGTGATAAAGGATTTTGATATCGCCCTGCCCAGAGCTTGTCTCACATATTCGGTTAACATGTCCGTATCTCTTGTTACCGGGGAATAATCCGCAAGAGTTTCAAGGATTGTTACCAGATCCCGTATTGATACTCCCTCATGAAGGAGATTACCCAACACTTTCTGAACCTCTCCCAATGTCATCTGCTTGGGAACCAATTCCTCTACAATTGCAGGATAGGTGCTTTTAATATTATCCAATAGTGTTTGCACATCCTGGCGACCAAGCAGCTCATGAGCATGTCTTTTGATAACCTCTGTCATATGTGTTGCAATAACAGAGGGAGGGTCAACAACTGTATAACCAAGCATTTCCGCCCTATCTCTCTGGCTTTCATTAATCCATATGGCAGGCAGGCCGAAAGCAGGTTCGGTTGTGGGTATTCCATCGATTTCATCCTCTGCGGTGCCCGGATTCATTGCCATAAAGTGATCCATCATTAATTCACCACCGGATACATCAACGCCTTTAATTTTTATAACATATTCATTTGGACTTAACTGTATGTTGTCGCGAAGACGGATTATGGGTACAATCATGCCAAGCTCCAAGGCAAGCTGTCTGCGGATCATAACAACCCTGTCCAAAAGGTCTCCGCCTTGGTTTATATCTGCTAAAGGAATAATTCCATATCCAAACTCAAGCTCTATTGGGTCAACCTGCAGTAGTGTTATCACATTTTCCGGTTTACGGATTTCTTCAACTTTTTGTTCTTCAGTGACAATACCGTCCTGCTGAATCACTTTTTCTTCTATAGCCTTCATGCGGGTGCCTAAATAAACTAAGAAAGCCGCTACAACAATCATAAAAACTTTTCCTATGATAAAAGTAATCGCAAAGCATGCTGCTGCAGTAGCATACATAACCTGCGGGCTTGAAAACAACTGAGACACGAGCTCATCGCCCAAATCATCCTCCGATGCAGCACGGGTAACAATAATACCAGTTGCAATTGAAATGAGAAGTGCCGGTACCTGGCTGACAAGACCATCTCCGATCGTGAGTATGGTGTATTTAACCAAGACCTCTTCAACCGACATACCACCTCCGGTCATCATTCCCATTATAAAACCACCGATTATATTTAATGCGGTAGTTATGAAGCCGAATATAGCATCATTTTTTACAAACTTACTGGCACCATCCATGGAGCCGTAAAAATCAGCTTCCCTTTGTATTATCTTGCGTCTTGACCTTGCTTCCGCCTCATTTATAAGCCCACTGTTTAAATCCGCATCAATTGACATTTGCTTTCCCGGCATAGCATCGAGTGTGAAGCGTGCAGCAACCTCTGAAACACGTTCGGCACCCTTTGTTATAACAAGAAACTGAACGATCATAATAATTAAAAATATAATTGCTCCGACAACAACATTGTTTCCGCCCACAAATTTTCCGAAATTTTCGATAACCTTTCCGGCTTCACCTTGCCCAATAATAAGCCTTGTTGAGGCAATATTCAAGGACAACCGAAACAATGTGGTAAAAAGCAGGAGTGTAGGAAATGCGGACATTGAAAGAGCATCTTTTGCATAAATAGAATTAAGAAGAATCAATAATGAAAGGGTTATATTTATAACCAGCAACATATCCATTAACGGAGATGGAAGCGGGACTAAAATAACCAGCAATATAACAATTGACCAGGCGGCTACTATAGCGCTTTTGAACTTCATATAAGCCCTCCGGACTAAGACATTATCATTTGTATATATTTACTCCAGAGTACTGTTCATGATTGAGTCATTAACAACTTCCGGAGAAAAATTAAAAGCATTCTTATGCATCTTTATGCCAGTTCATTTTGTACAATCTTATTCTATCGGATTTTGTCGAAATAAACAAGATTCATATATTTTTTACTTAGCCGAACTATACACCTCTGCAAATGAAGCGTAGTTTACGTTATTGCACAGCTATATCTCAAAATATATAAGGTGTAAACAGTAATTTAAAAAGTGTCTATTCAAACATGTCAAAAACTATATGTTATTCAGTAAGAGCATTTATTGCACATAAATCATAATATGGTAGTAGATTAACATAAGGAGGTTTTGATATGGACAATGTAGGTGGAGTTAGAGGTATTTTTGGCTGCGATAGTGAAATACTATTCTTTATTATCCTCTTCCTACTTTTATTCTGTGATGACAGAAGAGGTAGAAGATATTGTTAGCCAATATTAACGTTGT
>DAIPML010000050.1:0-15609 GCA_036768735.1 Clostridiales bacterium
TTTATTAAAAAGGGAGGAACGGCAAGTGAAAAAGAGATTTTTTTTGCCCATATTAGTATTAATCTGTACAGTCATGCTTCTGTCAGCTTGTGGAAGCAAAAATAAAACGGTTGAAAACAGTGTTCCTAATGGTACTGAAAGCAGAGTTGATAACACAGAATCTACAGAATCCAGTTCCGATTCTGGCGAAGAAAGCGAGGAATCCGATGGAATAAGCATATCGGTTACTCCACCTGAGGGATGGGAACCAGCGGAATATACAATTCACTTTGCAGAGTATTGGAATGGTACGGCCAGTTTTATGGTTATGAAGGAATATTTTAACGCATCAAAACTGGATGAAGTGGTCCGGCAGGCAAAATCAGCATTTCCAGGCTCTTTCAAGAACATTGAATACATTGGTGAAACAGAAAGCATAACCATAGGCGGAAAAGATGCCCGCAAACTTATATTCACTTGCGACGGCGGCACTACGAGAGTGAAGTATTGGTATATATTTTTTATGTCAGGTAAAGAACCTTATTCAGTGCACTTTGTTGATACAATCGACAGCTTTGAGACACTCACCGAAGATTATGAGCAAATACTGAAGTCTATAAGTTTTAAAAACGACTAAAAAAGAAGTCCCCCACCTTTAAGCTTTAAAGGAATTAAATATTGTTCTTCAATACTACAAACATTTAATTCCCTAATAATGGTAACATTGAGGGTCAAGCATAGCCTTTAAGCTACATTACTCACTTTCAATGAGAGCGAAGGCGGGGGATAAAGGGTTGAAAATATGTTTGGTGGCTGGAGTATGCTCAATTAATTTACTTAGAATTCTCTTTATTCATACAACACACTTTATATTTTTTACCGCTACCACAGGGGCATGGATCGTTCCGACCTGTTTTCCATCGGGAGGCAGCGGAATTCACAGGATCTGTTTTCTTGTCGGATAATACTCTTTTCCCAAGGCTTTTGTCAAAAACAAGTATTTTACCTGAAATCGTGTTCCCTTTCATCCAATAATTGGGTGTATGGTTTTTGAGTTCAACAAAGAAATCTCTGAATGATTTTTCCTCCCAAAAGAACTCCGGCAAATTTAATTCATCGAATACTTCTTTTAGCGGTGTATCAGGCTTAACATTTAATAATATCTTGATTATGTCTATTGCAGTATCTAGCGCTTCTTCTTGCAAAAATTCCTCATCTTCTTCATCCAGTTCTTCTGTCTCCTGCTCTTCGATGAAATCTTCTTTATATGCTTCATAAAACAGTTCATATAGAAACCTAAAGTGGGCAATATGCATTACAAAATCTTCTAAAGTTGATTCTTCGGGAATAATATCTTTGTTAATATGCGGATAGTTCGATTCCTGCCATTCCTTGCTTGTAATTTGTTTAAATGGAAATAATAAATGTATATAGTAGTATCTTGTGTTTTCAATCAACTCGCATTTAAGGTAATCTGCGCTCATTGATGATATGACTTTATAAAAATCAGTATAAAACTGTTCATCATAATCAGTTATATTAAAACGTCTTTCGATTTCCGATTGAATTGCATCAAGGCTTGCTGCACCCCAGAAAAACAAGACTGATTGAATACTTACTTCTATTTGCTTTGTTTTTTCTCTTTTTAGTATGAAATCAGGCTCTGAGGTAATCTTTATGAACTCTTTTTTGAGCGGAAAAAACAGTTCAACCTCCTCAGCAGAAGCTCTTAATGCAAAAATCAGACCTTTCTCTAAAAGAGGATATATTGTAGAGATTGCGTTAGAATCATCATAATGTAGACATAAATTATCTTCGATTGAGATTTCCTTAAGAGCATCAAAGTCATAGCAACTCATGTATTCCAATATCTCACGAAAGTTTTGATGTATATGACTTTCAATACGTTTTATAAGCTCAGCCTTTTTTAAATTTGAAGCTCTGGATATACTTAAATTTTTTCTGATCATATCCAATTCAGATTTTTTCAAGAGCGAAAGACAACATGCATATGTTTTCTCCGATACCTCATACTTGTTGAGGAGTAACGGAATGTCATTTTTATAAAATCTTACCATTCTGTTAAAGGAATCTAAAAGTATTTTCTGCATTTCGTCTACATCAATATCATCCCTGGACATTAAATCATCCAGAAATCTAAGAGCCTCTTCTTGGAGTTGGTCTGGGTCAGTGCCTTGTTCTGCGTCTGCATATATATCATTATGTATGCCTGTATCCTTCGCTTTTTTTCGGTTTCCCTTTTGCTTTTTTGGTGCATGAGGCATAAAAGGTATATCATCTGAAGGTCCGTCATAACCGCAAACACCTATCCTGGGAGAATTAACGAGTTCAGAAAAATAAATTTCGCCACCTTTACTTTCCATATCTTTTCTGCATTCAGAACAAACCACACCACTATCATCTTCATTATAATCAACATAATGGAATTCTGCTTTTTGAGTGCAATTACAGCATTTATATTTAGGAGCTTTGTTTCTGGCAATAAGGCGTATTCCCTTTTCACCGCCTGTAGATTTAAAGGCTCCTTCTACTTTAATGTCAAGATAGGTTGTTGAACCAAAGTCATATTCATATGTAAGCTTAAGTTTCGGATAAAAAAGATTTCCGACTTCCTCTTCCATATCATTCTCCCAAGATGATTCCGCATAACTTTCATAGTACTCTCCATGAATTTGAAAATGGCTTAAATGCCCGCAACACTCAAGCCATATGTTACGTAAATACGTATCAAGTTCATTAAGCTGGACACATTCATCTACCATAAGATATAGGGAATAATTTATATCGTAACGATCACGTATATGAATCAAATAGCAAACATTTTCATCATCTTTCGCATCCGCATATCCTGCATTTTTGATCGCACAGGACTTCAAATGCTTCATTATCCCACTACTTTTGAAATCTTGCTGACATAAAAAACAAAATACTTCCATAATAACCTCCAAAATAAGATGTTTTTCGGTCTTATTTTTACTATAAAGTATTATGGACTTTTGGTCAATTTGTTTTTTTAAAAATAACCTTAACAGTTGTGCCTTTTCCGGGTTCGCTTGTCATATGGATCTTTGCATTATGGAATTCAGCGCTGTGCTTTACAATGGACAGGCCAAGACCGGTCCCACCGGTGTCGCGAAAATGAGATTTGTCGACTCTGTAGAAACGTTCAAACACACGGCTTTGATGTTCTTCTGGAATGCCAAAACCATTGTCTGAAACGGTTAATATAATATTCTCAGGTGAAGTGCTGACGTTTACATCCACCTTGCCTTTTTCGTTGTTGTATTTTATTGCATTATCACAAAGGTTATAAACCATATCCTCAAGAATTTGCCTGATACCAGTCACTATAGCCTTTTCCCCATTGATTGTAAACTCAATTTGCTTCTGCTGGGCAACCGGGGCTAATCTTTTTGAAGTCTCCTGTACCAATTTAAAAAGGTCAACTTCTTCGAAGGGAAGACTAATATTTTTTTCGTCCAGTCTGGAGATTTGTATTGTATCTTCTATAAGGCTAATAAGATGCCTAGCTTCGTTATATATGCGTTCAGAAAATTTTGAAATATCCTGCGGTTTCACCATACCGTTTTTCATAAGCTCCGCGTACCCTGAAATGGAGGTAAGTGGCGTTTTAAGCTCATGAGAAACATTTGCGGAAAACTCACGGCGCATTTTTTCTGCATCATGCTTATCTGTGACATCTAATATGAACAGGATAGCCCCTTTAACAGGGTTGTCGGCCTTAACAGGGCTCGCAAGCAAATTGTAAGTGCTTTTCCCTTTAGTAAAAGTATCTTCATATGGTTGACCTTTGATTGCGGATTTCACAGCCTTTTGAAACGCTATACTGCGGTTGAGCAACAAGATATGCTTATTTATATTATCCTCCGACCCGACACCTAATATTGCAGCAGCACTTTTATTTATTGACAGAATCTGGCCTTTTCCATTTAATACAATAATCCCTTCATTTAGGTTTTCTGTTATTGCGTTAAACTCCTCCTGCTTTTCCTTAAGCTTAATAAACTGGTACTCAATCTGCTCATTTTGCTTTGCCATGCGAGACAGAAGCGGAGAGAGCTCGTCATACACATCGTTGGATAATGGGTTTTCAAGATTAAGATTATTTAGGGGAACGATAATCTTTTTTGTAAGCATTCTAGCAAGAATCATTGTAAGTATAATTACAGGAATTGTTATAAGAATCATATAAGGAATAAAATTAACAACGGATTTATAAACACTATTTGTTTTGACCGACACTCTAAGAATTGTTCCGTCAAAAAGCCGCACCGCGCGGTAAAATGTTTGAGTGCCGAGTGTTTCTGAAAGATGGACTGCCTCACCATGACCGGCTTCCAAGGCATCAGCAATTTCAGGACGGTTAAGGTGATTTTCCATGGTTGCGGCATCTGCTACACTGTCATACAATACAGCACCATCACTTGCTATCCATGTTATTCTGCTTGTATTTTCCCCTCCTTCCAAATCTAAAAAAATCGCCTGACCTCTATGGTTGTATGCGGTTGATATGAAAAAAGCTTCATTTCGGATTTCCTGTTGCATTCGGAAATAAAACTCTCTGTATATGGCTCCGGTTATGAGAAATGAAGAAAATAAAATTGATATGAAAACCACCAGCAGCATGCTCTTATAAATGCGCTTTCTCATGCATCTCCCCCTATCCTGTATCCGATCCCCCTCACAGTTTCAATAACCGTTCCGGCATCACCGAGCTTTTGCCGAAGGGTACGGATGTGCACATCCACAGTTCGGGTCTCCCCTTCATAATCATATCCCCAAACCTCTTCGAGGATTTTATCCCTGGATAGCACGATTCCGGTATTAATGAGCAGAAACTTCAAGAGCTCAAATTCCTTGAATGTCAAAACAACTTCAATTCCATCTGCAAAAACAGCGTGTTTTTCAATATTCATCGTGAGACCGCCGGAGGTTAGTTCCGATGATTTTTCTGATACACCCGCCCTCCTAAGGACTGCTTTGACGCGGGCTAAGAATTCCATAATGCCAAAGGGTTTCGAAATATAATCATCCGCTCCGCTGTCTAAGCCTAAAACCTTGTCATACTCCGAGCTTTTTGCTGTTAGCATTATAACGGGAATATCCCGCGTTTTTATTGAGACCTTAAGCTTTTTTAAAATTTCAATGCCGTCTTCCCCGGGTAACATGATATCAAGCAATATTAATGACGGCAAGCGGCTTTTTAATGCTTCATAAAAAGGCTTGCTGTCACTAAATCCAATGGCATCATAGCCGTTGGATTTCAATGCATAAATTATTAGTTCTCTGATACTTACGTCATCTTCCACACAATAGATCATTTGCCTTCACCGTTTATATGCCTTCCGGTAATTGAAAACTCAACCCATTCCGCTATGTTTGTTGCATGATCTCCGATCCGCTCAAAATACTTGGCGATCATCATCAAATCTATAGCAAATTCTCCGTTACCCGAATCATCACTGATTAGCTTTATCATTTCACTTTTAATTTGATTGAACAAATCATCAACCACATCATCATAATTGATCACAGCCCTTGCCAGCTCTAAATCCTGTCGCACATAGGCATCAATGCTGTCGGTAACCATCTTAATAGTAGCCTCTGCCATATCGGCAATGTGACTGGTATCATCAGCTGCTTTAATGTTGGCAAGCATAGTTATTTCCGATATATCCGCAGCCTGATCTCCTATTCGCTCCATGTCGGTTATCATCTTAAGAGCAGACGAAATTTGTCGTAAATCCCTGGCAACAGGCTGCTGTTGAAGAAGAAGCTTTAAACAGAGGCTTTCAATCTCTCTTTCTTTCTGGTCAATTTCTTCATCTGCTGCAATAGCTTTCTTAGCAAGCTCCAAATCACCTTGTATCAATGCTTTTGTAGCATTTGCTATGGCGCTTTCGCAAAGAGCACCCATCTGAATCATATTAGTTTTCAGAAGCTCCAGTTGTTCATCGAATTTATTCCTCATTATCCGAACCTCCCTGTTATATAATCCTCGGTACGCTTATCTTTTGGCATAGAGAAGAGTTCTTCTGCACTTGAGTATTCTATAACCTCACCGTGCAGAAAGAATGCGGTTGAATCAGCAATACGAACAGCTTGCTGCATATTATGTGTGACTATAATAATAGTATAGTCTCTTTTCAATTCAACGGCAAGATCCTCGATTTTCGAAGTCGAAATCGGATCCAGAGCCGATGTGGGTTCATCCATAAGTAGTACTTCAGGCTGTACAGCCAGTGCTCTCGCAATGCAAAGCCTTTGCTGCTGCCCACCAGAAAGCTCAAGCGCGCTTTTTTTAAGACGATCCTTTAATTCATCCCAGATCACCGCATTACGCAGTGAGTTCTCAACAATATCATCAAGCTTGACCTTTGAATGTACACCGTGTGTACGAGGACCAAAAGCAACATTGTCGTAAACACTCATTGGGAAAGGATTAGGTTTCTGAAAAACCATACCCACTCGCTTTCTGAGCATGTTTATGTCCATGTTACCGTAAATATTCTCATCATCAAGCAAAACCTCACCGGTTATACTGCATCCTTCAATAAGGTCATTCATGCGATTCAAGCTTTTTAAAAGAGTTGATTTCCCGCAGCCCGACGGGCCTATAAAGGCTGTAATTTCTTTATCCTTAACATTCATGTTTACCTTTTTCAATGCCTGAAAATCGCCGTAATATAAATCAAGATCATTTATTTTAATTTTATCCATCAGCCTATCCTTTCATTTTCGATAGTCACTTATCTTCAACAATTATTTGTTTTTTGTTAATCATCTGATTACTAATTACCATCTATATATAACGTATTTGAAACTTATACTATCATTGCAAAGAGTGCTGAATTACGTTTTGCATAAAAAATTAAATTACATGACTAAATGACGTTTCATGTAGTTTTTTGAAGTCATCTCATTTTAATTTAGTAACTCAACTTTCCCACGGTTTTTTAGGTGCTTGCCTGTACAGCAGACTACCAACTACGTTGTGATATCCCATCCCATCAAGTCGGTACCCGTGCCTTAAACACTACTCACAGGCTGAGGTGGGTGGGGATATCTTAGCCTCGTTATAGTCATCAGGATTTCGTCATTTTCTTTGCTATAAAGCTTGAAAACCAGTTTATCAATGTAACGATTATAAATAATATAACAGCTGTCGCATAAGCCTGGTTAACGTATAATCCTTCACTTGTAAGCGCATACATATGAACTGAGAGTGTTCTGGTGGAGTCAAAGAGAAAGTCTTTCCCACTCGGAATTTCAGCTACTGTTCCTGCTGTATAAATTAGAGCTGCGGTCTCGCCTACTATTCTTCCGATTCCAAGGATGACTCCAGCCAAAATGCCCGGAATGGCTGAGGGCAGAACAATCCTAAACACTGTCCTCAATTTCCCTGCACCAAGCCCGTAGCTACCCTCCCTGTATGAATCCGGGACAGCTTTTAATGCTTCTTCGGACGTACGCATAATTAGCGGTAGAATCATTATTGAAAGCGTGAAGGAACCCGATAAAAGAGACATTCCCCATCCAAGAGTGGTGACAAAGAATAACAAGCCGAAAAGGCCGTATACTATTGAAGGAATCCCCGATAATGTCTCAGCTGTTATCCTAATCACATTAACTAACTTGCTTCCTCTTTTTGCATATTCAACTAAATAGATTGCAGAAAAAATGCCTACCGGTGCTGCGATTAAAAGTGAAAGTACTGTCATAATGATCGTATTGATTAAAGCAGGCATAAGTGACACATTCAATGTACTGTATTTCCATTCAAACAGTTCCGGCGTTATATTTGGTATTCCCTTAATCATTATATAGAAAAACAAAAACAGTAAAATTGCAACTGTCACTATTGTAGAAACAATCACCAATAGGAACAGGAACAAAGACAGAGGGCTGCGTTTATATGCATTTATTTTTTGCTTAAATGTTATTTTGTTTATAGACTCCATCATTTGGCCCTCCTTTTCAGCAAAGATAACAATAAATTTATAATCAAAATAAACACAAACAACACTACAGCCGTTGCAATAAGTGCTTCTCGATGTAAATCTGCCGCATATCCCATCTCAATGACAATATTTGCAGTAAGTGTTCTTACTCCTTTTAGTAGCCCTGCAGGCATCCTTGGCTGATTTCCCGCAACCATGATTACAGCCATGGTCTCTCCAATTACTCTACCTATGCCAAGAACAACAGCTGTCATAATACCGGACTTTGCAGCCGGAATCACCACAAAAAACATACTTCTTTCATGACTTGCTCCAAGAGCCAGCCCACCTTCATAGTAGTTTTGCGGGACTGCCTTGATGGCGGATTCACTAACACCTATTATCGTAGGCAGAATCATAATTGCAAGAAGTATGGATGCGGTTAGCATACTCATACCCGTTCCTCCAAAGGCATCCCTGATCAGCGGTACGATTATTATCAGCCCGAAAAAACCATATACAACCGAAGGAATTCCGGCAAGCAGGTTTATTGCAGGCTTAAGTATGCGATACAGCCCTTTGGGGCAGTACCCTGCCATGAACACAGCAGTTAAAATACCAATAGGCACTCCCAAAATCGTAGCCCCGGCTGTTACATAAATGCTTCCCATGATCATGGGGAAAATTCCGTAGGAAGGAGGTATGTTATTTGGCTTCCATGTTTTACCCAAGAGAAAATCAAATACACCGATTTTCGCCATTGCAGGAATACCGTTTACAAACAGAAATAGACAAATAAGCGCAACAGCTAAAATTGATGTGCAAGCTGCTGCAAAAAATATTATATTCATGATTTTTTCTTTGTATTTCACTATTAAAATCTACCCCCTATAAAAGTTGCTTTTCTATCTTTTGCTAAGAACGCTCCCCATGCTGAGCAACCTCTACTTAAATAAGCAAAGAGGTATCTCCCAATGCAGTCCTTAAAATAATTGTCATGCATATCAATTCTCCCAGGTCTGAAACGGGGCATCCTCTATGCAATAGGTTGGCACCTGCACATTTAGGCTATACCAATATGCAGGTGCCGACACATGGAATTATTTAGATATATCACCCCAGGAGGTTATTTCACCTTTGAATATTCCTTTTACATCAGCGCTTGTTATATTATCCACGCTACTTTCTTTGTTAACAATAACTGCAAGCCCGTCCATTGCAATAACTATTCCCGTCAAGCTTTCTTTCTCGCTATCCTTCATTTCTCTCGATGCCATACCGATATCGCAGGTTCCATCCTTTGCTGAGTTCATGCCTGTTGTGGAATCGCTCATTTGTATTTTTATCTCAGCGCTTGTGTTAATTTTCTGGTAAGCTTCTTTTAATTTTTCCATTACCGGTGTTACTGATGATGAGCCTGCAACCACTATTTTCCCTGTCGGTTTCGTTCCGCTGTAAGGTCCTTCTTCTGTTGCTGAAATATAGCCGCTGGCTTCTACAACCTTTTGCCCGTCGCTACTGAGGATAAAGCTTATAAAATCCTTAGCCAGCTCACTAACATCCTTCTTAGTGGCAATATTGAAAGGTCTGAATACTTTATAATCACTACTTTTAATATTTCCAACAGTCGCTTCCACCCCATCTACCTTAAGAGCCTTTACAGTATCATTTAAAGAGCCCAGTGAAATATAACCGATGGCATCTTTATTTCCTGCTACCGTGGTCATTACGATTGATGTACTGTTTACAAGGATTGCTTCATCTGTTGTATGGTCTACTTTTTTGCCCTCTGCATTCTTTTCCTCAATACCAAACAGTTCGATAAACGCTCCTCTTGTCCCTGAACCATCCTCACGGGAGACCACCACTATATCATTGCCTTTTGCACTTGCTGTGCCTGTAGTACCTGCATTGCCACCCGGTGCAGCGCAGCCGGTTAATATAGCTGTCAATACTATTGTAACAATCATAAATTTCATTGTATTCTTCATTAATTTTTCTCTCCTTTTTATTTAAAATGTTTTCTTTTGACATAATGTTATAACAGTCAGGTAAAAAACATGTACATGCTATTGTAAAATCTGTGTAAAATAATTTATCATTATTAAATTATAACGAAGCTAAGATGGACCCCCGCCCTACCTCTTCGCATATTTTCAACCATTCTGCTTGAAAAATGCCTAGTGGCGGGTACCTATTTTACACAACAGGCGGTGTATCAAAACATTACGGGGCGCTAAATCGGAGTTCCAGTAACTAGGGTTATCCTTCTTGGGGGGAGCGTTCCAGTTGGTACGCTCCTTTGGTACGTACCGGGTTTGCTGAATAAAGTATGTTACTTGCTTCGCAAAAAACGGGTCTAAGCAGTTTCTTCAGTTATTTTAAGATCCCCACTCTAAACTACCTTATTCACGACAGTGAAAGTGGAGGTGGAGAATGAATGATTTTTTTAAATCATCATAGATTACAGTGATTCTGGACACATCATAAGAAAAGTATTCCCCAATGCTTTTTAGGGTCGAAAGGATAAAGGCGTATTTGTCACCAAAAGTGTTAAGCATAGCATAAGCTTTGATACTTATTTGAAGTGCCCCACTTTGCGTATTTTTTAACCAGGATGGTTGGAAAACGCCTAGTGGCGGATACTGATTATTGAAATCGGACAGAGAGCATACAGGCGCACGGAGCACCCAAATAAAACGTCTTATTACCAGTAAAGGGACTATCCTTCTGAGAAAACATTCCGGTTTTCATGAAGCAAATTAACATCAAATCCTTCAGCTTCATTTATTATTTCATCCGGGAACCCAACATATTTCAGCAGTTTAATTGCGTTCCTTGATTTTGATACTCCATCATAGATCCTGTAATCAAAGGTAATATCTTTTTCGTGCATCTGCTCACGGAAATGATAGTTTTTATACAAGCTGCCAAGAATCGATGTTAGCTCAATATCATGTGTAGCCACAATTGCGAGACAGTTCTTTTTATGAATATATTTTAATATTGAAGCAGAAGCAGCGATTCGTTCTTCGGTATTGGTGCCCCTAAGAATTTCGTCGATTACGCAAATAACAAATCTTTCGTCGCTTAAGCTTTTTATTATCCTGTTCAAATACTTAATTTCTTTAATATAATAGCTCTCTCCAGACATCAAATCATCGGTAACTGCCATTGAGGTTATCACTCTTGAAAACGGCAAAACCATCTTCCTTGCCATACATGTGTTTAGGGTCTGTGCTAAAATAACATTTACTGCGACCGCTTTTATAAAAGTAGATTTTCCGGATGCGTTAGAGCCTGTTATAATGCAGTTTCCATCTAACGTTGCGGTGTTTACCACCGGGTCATCTATTAAGGGATGATATATATCCTGTATTTGCAGTATTTTGTCTTTATTAAACAATGGCGTGCAAGAATGAGGAAGGCTTCTTCTGAAAGAACCTATTGTTATTGCCATATCAATCATGCCTATCCTCTTATATAAATCCATAAACTCTTTTTCTTTGTTTTTAAGCACACGCATTATTTGGTCATACCTAATAAAATCAATTAAGGTAGCTCCAATAATGTAATCATAAAGAATAGCAAACAGATCACCCGAAATGATAGCATTCTTTTTGCTTGTAACATTAATTATATTATTGAAAAGCTTTTTGAACGCACCGACTCTTTCATTCAATTCATTAAATTTACTTTCATACGAAAGCACCTTTGAATTGGCAACTTTCTTACCAAAGGAAATAATAGCTGCTATGTCGCCAAGTGCTTTAAGATAACTTTCATACTTAAACTTTTGTTTAGAATAAACAATGATGTTAATTATAAATACCATAGATGACAATAAAAGAAAGCCTTGGCTTTGAAATATAACAGCCAATAGTATAAATAAAAACAGTAAACCCTGCATTACTCTGTATTTCCAAATCCCTTTTATTTCAAATGTGTCTATGTCAGATATAAAATTGGGTACAAAATAGCTATCTCTATCCTTCCCAAGACTTGTTAATAATAATAATTGCATCTCAAGTCTTTCACTATCGCTATTTAGAAAAAATTTAATTCTTTCTTCCAGTGATTCAGTATAAAGTTTGTCTTTTGGAAGGCAATGAAGCATAGTATACAACACCTGCTCGCCGGGAAATGAGCTGCAATTATTTATTCTGCAAAACAGCTTATCCATCTCCAGATCGTTCCAGGTTATTTCATCTATCATTTCATCATCCGGAAGGTTTTTCTTATATTCATTCCAATAATGACTCAAATCTTCAAAGTCGTATCTTTGTGTTTTGGGCTTTTTCCCAAACTGCTTGTTTAAAGCTATTCGCAAATCCTTGATATTTTTTCTGTGATTATAAACCTTAACAAGTATTGCTATAACAATTGCAAGTAAAATATATGCTATTGTATCCATTCTGACTCCGTTCTTCTTATTTAAACTTAATTTTTTGCTGCTATTCTTGTGCATTAGCTATAATAGTGAAATAGTGGTTTATGTGGCTTATGCAAAAGTATTACAACGGGGCTCAAATGTCCACCTATTCCCGTTTTGTAAAAATCCTTTTAATTATACCACAATAAGCGTCAAATTTATGAATATTTTTGCTGTGCATACAATTTATTATGCCTTTCGCTGTTGGTGGTAATCATAATACAATCAAGATTGCTTGAAGGTATAGGGGAAAACGCTCAAGGCAAATCTTATTTTAAACAAAAACAGATCAGCAGTTAGTTCCTTGATGATCTGTTATTTATTATATATTCTACTTTATTCTACTTTATTCTACTTTATTCTACTTTCATAAATCTCTCATAAAATGTGAAGTTTTTAAGCTAATAACAAGCTTATTAGGTAAATCTGATTCAGTTTCCAATAATTAATTTGCAATACTTTTCGTCGCTTGAGGTTTAGCTGCACTAAGGCGGCTCACTTTGGAGTCCGCAGTTAAAAGGCTCACTAACGGCACGGTAATCAATGAAACCACCATGGCAATTGCGCCAATGTTAGGTGCTGTAGCTGCATTCATTTTGTAAATTATTGCCCCTGTAATGGAAACTGCAAAGCCTGAGATAAAACCCGCCCATGCTCCAGCTTTTGTTGTGCCTTTCCAATACAATCCGTATATGAATGGAGCAAGAAATGCTCCGGCAATGGTGCCCCATGAGAAAGACATCAAGCTTAAAATGGAGTTTGGTGTGACTGCCACTAAAAATGACAGGATAACAAACAAGCCGCATGTGCCTCTCATAACCATCATGGCTGTTTCCTTTTTCATTTTAGGAAATAGCGCACCTTGAAATAGATCCATAGAAATAGCTGAGCTGGACACCAAAACAATAGAAGACAGCGTTGACATGGAAGCTGAAAGAACAAGAATAACTATAATTCCAATTAATGCCTCCGGCAATGCCATATCCAGCATCATGGGCATAACCATATCGGGATTCGGCTTGCCATTTGCTCCTATTGGCATTGTGTTGTTTAAGAATAACCTGCCAAAACTGCCTGCAAAGTACGCTCCTCCGGCTATTATCAAAGCGAAGACAGTGGATATTACTGTCCCTCTTTTTACAGCTTCATCATCCTTAATTGCGTAAAACTTGTGAATCATCTGGGGTAGACCCCATGTGCCAAGACTAGTCAGGACAATAAGCCCTATAAGATTAAGAGGTTGAGCACTAAAGACACTAATCAAACCCGGACCATCAACAGGGATTTCCGAAAGCTTCTGAATACCTCCGCTAAGCCCTCCGACTGCAGGATTGGACAGAATAAAATATATCATAAACCCAATACCGGCTAGCATAATAATGCCCTGTATGAAATCATTTATAGCTGTTGCCACATAGCCTCCAAGCAAAAGGTACACACCGGTAAGAAAAGCCATAGCAGCCATACAGTAAACATATGGCACACCAAAGGTTTCCTCAAAAAGATATCCGAGACCTTGATAAACTGACGCTGAATATGGTACGAGAAATATGAAAATAATCACTGCAGTGACAATTTTCATAGCTTTGCTGTTATAGCGTTTTTCAAAAAAATCCGGCATTGTGGATGCATTCAGCTCATGGGTCATCTTACGCGTTCTTTTAGCAAGAACCAGCCACGCAAGGAGACTTCCAATTATTGCGTTTCCAATTCCAATAAATGTGGATGAAAGACCGAATCCCCACCCGGTTTTACCGGCATAACCGATAAATATAACCGCAGAAAAATATGTGGTTCCATAAGCAAAAGCTGACAGCCATGGTCCCATTTTCCTGCCACCTAAAAAGAAATCCTGAACGTTGTTAACTTTTTTCTTCGAGAAAACACCTACGCCAATCATGATGACTACAAAAATAGACAAAAAGACATACTTAAGCATAACCTACCATCCTTCACTAATAAATTTCCGTTCCTTCCGTTCTACCATACAGACCTGAATATAATAAGATTTTACTACAGATCAACCTCAATGGTCAATAGCGGATTTTATCAAATGCCCTTTAGAGTTCCTTCCTTAGTGCGTATCTTCTCAGGAAAAATAGCTTAGACGCAAAGCCATGAAAACCTGTAGAATCGAATATATACCTGCATTTAGCCGGGCGTGGCTTGAAGCGCTCCAGTTAATACTTGCCTGCATTGACACAACAATACACGCAAGTATTCGCTAAATAGCTGCTATTCAGGGGTAACGTTAAGCCACCCTCTGCTTTTTTCGAGCTCAAAATAGTGATGATATTTTTTAGTTCAAAAATAACTGTTAATATTGCCTAATGTTAATTTTGGTAGTAAAATGTGATTGTAATATATATTAAATTGTCTGATATAAGGAGGCTCTATGAAAAGAGTATTTACGCTTATTATTGTTATTTTAATGACATTATTATTATTTACATCCTGTGGCGGAAAAGGTAAAAAAACAGATAACCAGGATATGCTTGATGTCCTTGATGATCTCCCTGTCGAAATGGATGATAAAACAAAGGATTTATTAAGCGACATAGCTAAAGCTGACCTCCCGTCTACAGACGGTACAGCTTCTAAAATCAAAATCTCTGCTACCTTACCCGAAGGCTGGAAAGAAGAAGAGAAAAGTCATTCTATTGCCAGCTACATGAAAGATACGAGCATGATAGATGTTTATGAAGCTTGGGCTCCCAACGAAGTTAAGGATTTAAAAGGTTTAGCTGAATACGAACAAGAATCGATTAAAAAATATTTTGATGATGCTGTTTTCTACGACATAGAAAATGATAAGATTGATGGTTTAGATGCTATACGTATGCCTATAGATATTTCAATCGGAAAAACCCTTAAGCAAAGGCAAACGTATATCTATTTTAAAAAAGGCGGACAGTATTTTAAATTGATGTTTGCTCATTTTTTGGACGAAGAGCAAGGTGTTAAAGATATTGAAGCAATCCTTGATTCAATAAAAATTGATTGAGCATATTAGACACGAAACACTTAATTTAGTTAGGCATAAAACAAACGGAAAACTTTTTCCGTTTGTTTTTAATTTTGCACAAATTTTTTTCATTAACTATTTGCATTCACTTTTTTAATTAATTTTTACATTCGGAATTAATTTTTTGCATTGCCTTTTTGTATTCATTTAAGTAACTCAACTTTCCCACCTCAGCTTGCGAGTGGTGTTTT
>DAIPML010000051.1:0-4601 GCA_036768735.1 Clostridiales bacterium
ACACTCAACCTGTGGTTGCAAAAATAATTCCAAGACATAAACAATAATACATTCCACTTTCAGATAGATTAGGTATAATATGATTATCACCCAATAATCACTTTGCGACTTTCTGGCAGGTAATCATAATATATCAACCAAAATAGATCGGAGGAGAATCTATATGGATATGAGTAAAATTGGAAAGCGGATCACAACTATGAGAAAAGATATCGTATTTTGCAGGAAAAAACGTACCACCGAACGTTGCAGAGAATCTTATAAACTCTTTGAGAGTTTTTGTAGACTGTTCAAAACAGGAAAATTGTGGCAGCTACCGTATGGGGTTCAACGCATATGAAACATGGCGAAATGACCTTAGGGACGATGAGTGGTATGAAAAAAACGATGATGCGCAGCTTGCCCGGCGTTTCTCGGTAAACCAATTCTGCACGCTGGCTTTGTTTGATGCAAGGAAAGCTGCATATATTTATTTAAACGAAAGCATACCCTTATTACCCGGCAAAACCGAGATCATGAATAAAATAGTTTCACTTTTTAAGTTGATTTCCGAAAAAGCTGAGCAAATCCATGAAATACTTGACAGTGGTGAATATCTTGAGGGCTCACAAGCACGTAAATATTGGACAAGAGAGATGCGGTTAGAGCAGGCAGAATTATTATTTCAAATGCTTACCGCCGAACAAGAAGCCATGCTACTTGTGGAGAGTATAATATAATACGGTTAATGAGAAACTATTGGATAATGCTCCATTGTGACTTTTACAGCGAAGCAGATATCACATTAACTATTTTATGATACTCAACCTGACTAGGATTTCGATAACCCCTACAACGCACAATAATATTGCAGATAAACCTAAAAAAACGAAACCTATTGCAGATCCTTTCTTTTCTTTGTATACCTCTACATGTTCATTCATTTGCGTTTCAGGCTTTAGACTTTTTAGAAGAATCAGCGTTAAACCAATACCTGCAAAAGCTATAAAATGCAACCATATTGGAATTTCTTCTTTTATGTGCGTTTGTAAAACTCCTCCTATGAATACTGCAGATGTGTTTGCAGCAGCATGAAAGAGCATAGATGTTAAAATAGAGTCTGTTTTAAATGCTAAATATCCCATCCCAAGGCCAAGAATGCAAGCAGGAATTACTTCACTAATTCCATTAAGTATATGAAAAGACCCGAAAATTAACCCGGCTATCACAAACCCTTGACTTTTGCTACGGTTTTCATATGCTTTTTGTATAAAACCCCTAAAAAATATTTCCTCGCAAATGGGTGCAAGAACAATCAAGCCAATTAAAAAAAGTATGTTCTGGTAAACCGATGTATTGATGTGCTGAGGGATTGTAAACGTACCAATTTCTTTATCCATAAGAATACGTATAATGTTCGAGATATAAAATGAAAAAAACCATAGGCTAGAACCAGAAAATATGCCAATAGCTTTGTTTCTTGTTGATGTTCCCTTAAACTTGTAGACCTCTTCAACAGACCATCCATTTACTTTTGCTATCAAAAGTGGTGGTAACAGCATATAAATAAATTCATTGATCCACAAATTCGTTCCTATACCCAGCCTTGGCAGAAACAACTTACTACTTACTACCATTATAATTGTTATTACAAAGAAAGTGATATTCGCTTGGTTAATTGTTGGAGATTGCTGTTTTACCATAAACCCTCCTGCTTCTTATTGTTTCAGAAATATATATATTTGCCCATCTGAGTTTTCACAGTTAAGCTTCAACTGATACTCACCCGGGGATAGTGTAGTCTCAAGTTGATCACATATCCTGTTATGTTCAGGGTTACCCAAGCCGATGAAACATTGGGATTCACCAATGAAATCAACAGAAACTGAGCCCTGCTCTGAAAAAGTATAAACTGATAAGCCAATATTCTTCATCGTCTCAACTGACAGTGTATATACCACTTCGTCTTTGTAGTTTAGACCGCTTAGATTTGTCGAGTATATTTCCACATATTCCTCTGGTGGATTGTTCAAATCACCTTTATGTATTTTATATAGTCTTTCAAACTCAGATGGTTCCTGCGCTGTTTCTTGATAACCTATACCAATCTTTCCTTCAGATTTCTTACTGGTCAGATATACTGAATATTTACCTGCTTGCATTATATTCGTACCCCCCGTTGATGAATTTCCTGTTATTTTTCCAAGTGATAAAATAATTTCATTGCCTTTTCTCCCTAAAATCTCAAAATCACTGATCACTTTTATTTGTTTCTCATTCTCACTATCTGATTGGATAAAAAACCCAACTGAAGAGGGTGCTTCCAGTTCTCTTGTAAAAAGCAGTTCGTCTGTTCTAGTACGGTCACTCAAATCAACAATCATCTTTTCAAACCTTGATGGAATACGAATTTTATCTTTCTCCATAGTAACTTGTTCCATTAGCATCAGGAAAAATCCAATAACCAGACAAAATATGAGAATGGTATACACTGTTTTCTTCATCGCACAACCCCACGTATTTCATAACACTTTATTCTTTGCATATTTCAACCATTAGGTTTAAAAACGTGTTCTAAACCCTGTTTTCGTAAAACACAGACATATCATTCCTCTGGAAGTAATAACCATACTCTATTATATACAAACAATTATATTTCTGCAATAGAAACTGCGAGTTATATAAAGCAGCAACCGATAAGGCATTTGAAAATCAACCTTTGGCTGCATTTCCATAAGGACATAGAATATTAAATACTTGTTATTCATCTTCACCCAGTAGGCAGAATTAATACTGAGAGGTTGTGAATTGCGCTATGGGCAGGTTTTGTGGAACGGTAAATGTTTATATGATACTGTTTTTTTATACTACTTAAATAATAATAATAACCAAAAATGGATATACTCTAAATAAAGTTTCTTCTGTTATTTTAATTAGTTTAATACTGTGGTAAATAAAACCCATAACATGTTTTTGAAAGAAAGGAATATGATATGAACAAAAAATATGAACCTTTATTTGAACCCATAACACTTGGAAATGGTGTAGATGTAGCAAATCGTTTTGCTATGGCGCCAATGCTGGTGTTTGCATCAGAAGAGAACGGATCAGTAGGCGAGGAAGATTACGAATATTTTAAACTGCGCAATGATACCGGTGGCTTAATAATTACAGGTGCCGCTGCCGTATCCGAAGAAGGCCTTGGCATGATTAATCAGCTTACTGTATACGATGATGAAAAGGTGCCTGGTCTTAAAAAGCTGGCAAACATAATTAAAGACAAGGGTAATAAGGCAATTATGCAGTTGCATAATGCCGGACGTGAGGCACTCGGAGCTTATCAAAGATATGGAAAGGTTTTTGCTCCCAGTTCTATTAACTTTCCATTCCTTGATTACGTACCGGAAGAATTGAGCCATGTTCAAATATTGTCTATAATTGATGATTATGGCCAAGCTACAAGACGCGCAGTAGAAGCAGGTTTTGATGGTGTTGAAGTTCATGGTGCCAACCACTATCTTCTTCAACAATTTTTTTCAGCTTACTCTAACACTAGAAACGATGATTGGGGTGGCAGTTTCGAAAAGAGAATGTCTTTTCCGTTGGCTGTGCTGAAAAAAGTAAAAGAAGTAGCCTTTGAAAAAGCAGGTAAAGATTTCATAGTTGGCTACCGTATTTCTCCTGAAGAAGTTCATGGGGAGAATATAGGATATACCGTGGAAGATTCCGTCAGATTAATTGATAGAATAATTGATGGTGGTGCCGACTATTTGCATGTTTCGTCGTTAGATTACAAAGCTATGCCAAGCGCCGGCGGGAAAGATGAACCGATTGCACAAACAGTTTACAAAAGCATCAATGACAGAATTCCAATGCTGCTGGCAGGAAGTATACTGACACCTGATGATGCATTGGAAGCATTAAATTATACGGATATCGCAGCATTAGGACGTGCGGTCATTATTGACCCCGAATTTGTTTCAAAGCTTCGTGAACGAAGGGAAAATCAGATTGAATTTAGTGTTGCCGGTCGCTTTGATAAACTAGGATTATCCAGGGTATTGCAAGAGTTCTGGAAAATGGAGAATACTCCGCTTCCGCCATTAAAAGGATTGAATTATTAGTAAACTTCGCCAGCATTACGTTTGATAAAAGGCACGGAGGCGGATCCGTTGCATAAGCTTGCCCAGGAAGGGATAAATAAAACCTGGACTCTTGAGCATCTGTTCAAAACACCAGACGATTACAAAAGCCTATTATTCTTTATAGAAGATAGTGTTGTGGTACCGGAATATGAAAGAGTACAAACGCAAGTATCAAGGCTTGGAGAAGATTTTGTCGTCCGGGACCAGATTATTCTTGAACCTATGCAGGCATTAATATCTGATTATATGGGGCTGGAAACTTTTAGCTATGAATGGGCTGATAATCAGGATGAAATACTAAAGCTTATTAAGTCATTATCAAAGAAGTAAGTGCTGTTGTTGTTGCTGATGGCCCACTTGAATTTGCGAATTTCGGGGGTAATGTTGTTCCTCAGATTGTTGGGGTCGATAATTTTAAAAAATATTATGTACCTGTTTATAATGAAGCAAATATTGGATTGAAGAGATTTGTAGGAC
>DAIPML010000051.1:4611-15350 GCA_036768735.1 Clostridiales bacterium
GCCATTTTGATGCAGATAATACTCTTATAATGGATGCTATATCTGATACTGCCCATTGAATACTCCGGTGAAATTCTCAGGTGCAGTTGACCCTGAAATTAATAGCGTCCTGTCCTGATGCAGCAATTCTTTGAGAAGCTCAATAAAATACATACCTGCTGCATCATCTGATCGAAGAGTTGAGCCTACACCTAATAAGGCAATCTTTTGTTTGGGCTGTATACTTTTTCTCAAATAATCTCTAACATCCATCAAAGCTTTACCTTAAGATCACACTTGTTCAGACTTGAAAGGTCAATGTTTTTACTGTATGACAGGCACTTTTTTGCACAGGAATCCACACATTGGCAGCAAAATATACAGTTCGCCACACTTAGCTCTGCCTTCCGGAAATGCTGATCCCTACCCGGAAATTATAATAAAAATTATGAAAAAAATGAAACCCGGCTCAGATATTTTTGAAAAACACCCCGAAATCATCGATCATATGGTACTTGTAATGAAAAGTCACAATCAAGTTGCAATGACTCCACATACTCTTGAAAAATACAACAGAGATAGCGGTATCGCAGTAAGGGACAGACTGTATTTCCTGTTTGGAAGCAATCTTCAGGATAAACGGAGTTCAGTGATTGAGCTTTTAGATGAAGGACAATATAGTTATAAGATTTTTGACGTTGCCGGGAATGGATTAAACATAGAGAAACCGGAAATGGTAAACAAAGAAATCGTTACATACCTAAATGGGAAGTGATTTTTCATTGCAATCGGGGTTCCATTATCCGCGCTCATGTTTATTCCCTCCCTCGCAGGATTTGCTTTTGTCTAATGTCACTTAGAACGCCTTAATCCCATCACAGTCCCATTGCAACTTTCTTGAACCATATTATCATAATGGAGCTTCGCATACAATTGCCGCTCAGTTCGGCTGCCATCCGATATTCCCGTGAGATCTATTTATTGAGGCCCTGTTAAACAAGCGAGAAAATACGCTCTTGAAAGGGTTTATCATAAAACCCCAAAACTTTCCTTGACATTCACCCAAATCAGGACTATGATTTATTAAAGAACATATGTTTGGAGTGATTTGATGTCATTATTACCAGTATGCGCCTTTAATTCTCAATATATAGATATTAAAATCCCTTATAATAAAGAGATGCTTGAAAAAATCAGAACAATACTGGGAAGAGCATGGATATCAGAACGAAAAATATGGAGATTTCCTAACAATAAAACAACCGTAGAAAATCTTAATCGTATTTTTCATGTCAATATAAGCATTTCAACAAAAGGAAAAACAAGAAGCTGCCAAACTCCGATAGACACCGAAAAGAAGAAAATGAGCGATGAAATGAGAATACGCGGGTTCAGCAACCAATCGATTAAGGCATATACATCACATCTTTCCAGCTATGCTTCATATAATGACATGTTTTTTGAGTTTGATATAGATAAAATGAAAGAATATTTACTCTATATACGGGATACTAAGAAATGTTCAGCTTCATTTTTATCTCAGGCAATATGTTCTTTAAAGTTTTATTATTGTAAACTGTACGGAAAACAGGATGAAGCATTCTCTATTGCGTTTCCACGCAAAGAAAAGAGGCTGCCAAATATATTATCGAAAGAAGAAGTTAAGAAAATCATATCAGTTATTAGCAATATCAAGCACCGTGTGATAATCATGTTAATATACTCAGCAGGCTTAAGAGTCAGTGAAGCAGCTTCCCTAAAAATAAAAGATATTGATAGCAGCAGAGGTCTGATAAGAATCAGTCAGTCAAAAGGGAATAAAGACAGGCTGACGCTGTTATCCGGGATTACTTTAAAGACATTAAGAGAGTATTATATGCTTTACAAACCCGAGGTATGGTTGTTTCCCGGTCAGGACGATAATACGCACATTAGTGTAAGATCTATTCAAAACATTTTTAATAAAGCATGTAAAGAAGCATGTATTATTAAGAATGCTACCACACATTGGCTAAGACATTCCTTTGCGACACATTTACTTGAGAGTGGAGTAGATATAAGATATATTCAAGAATTATTGGGGCATCAAAGCAGTAAGACAACAGAGATATATACGCATGTAAGCAACCACAAGCTATGTCAAATAAAAAATCCACTTGACGACATGAATACCATATAATACTATATATAATATACACGCAACAAACTTCGTGTAAACCATATAATTCGTTTGCATACACGAAGTAATACGTGAAGACAGGAGTTAGGCGACAGACCATGCAGAGACCGGGCATCCATGCCCGGAATTGTCAGGGAGTGTCGTTGTAGATTTGATTAGTGTATACATATTAGTACAAAAATGTGAACTTAAGAATATTTATATATTCTGGATATGACATACTGTTGCCACGTTATATGCTATACTATCTTATCTAATAATATTGGGGGTATTATAAATGTATGAGAGAATGTTGGATAAACAAAATGAACCATCTTTTAACGACTTAATTCATTATTGTGGTGAGAGTGGAAGCCTGTGGCTTGAATTTGACAAATACTTAGAAAATGAATATTCTGCACAAAAACAAGTTCGCTTTCCATATGGGAAACACTATGGATGGAGTGTAAAATACAGTAGAAAAAGTAAGCATATATGTGATGTTTTTGCAGAAAATAACGCCTTTACAGTTTTTGCAAAAATTAGCAACGATAATTTCAGAGCAATTAATGAAAATTTATCGGATTACTCTAAAAAAATATATGAACATAAGTACCCATGTGGTAATGGGGGATGGATTAATTTTAGAGTTCTATCACGGGATCATCTTATAGATATTATAGAGATTATAAGGACTAAGATAAATCCGCAAAGAAGTATTGAAAGATAATATGTATTTGCGTATTTATTTAGCATAATACGAAGTTAAGTTGGTTCATTATATTTATAAAAGATGAATAAGTGGCTGTAAAAGTAGGTTTAAGGGGCTCCCATCCATGGTCGCCTTTGAATCACGGGGCATGATCCGTCGCCTAACAATGCATTGCCATAAAGGTACACTACCAAAATGTATTGGAAAAATAAGTTGAAAAATGATTCAAAATATAATAGGATAATTGGAAAAGACAGGAATGTGTACCACATCGATTTACTGGGCGCTCTAAGCGCTGCTGACGGGTATTACTATTGGGTCCCAGTTCATCGACGTCGGCAATGCGGAACGTTATCGGAAACCGGGTGAAAGGAACGCCGCCTCCTGCGGCGAATTGATAATTTGACAATGAAGCAGCTATACAATTACTGAAATTTATTAACTTCAAGAAAATTTATAGTTTGTGGAGATTAAAATAATGCGGTCAGAACAGGAAATGTATGATTTAATACTCGATATTGCAAAAACAGATGAGCGTATCCGAGCCGTTTATATGAATGGTTCAAGGGCAAATCCGAAAATTAAAAAAGATAAATATCAAGATTATGATATCGTTTATGTTGTAACCGAAACAACATCATTTTTGAAAGACAAGAGTTGGATTTCAATGTTTGGGGATATCGCAATAGTTCAAGAACCTGATTCAAATGACCTTGGATGGGGGCAAAATGCCGATTACAGTCGTTCTTACGGTTGGCTAATACTTTTCAAAGATGGTAATCGTATTGATTTACATATCCAAATCAAAGAGGCGATGTATGAAGAATATACAACAGACAGCTTAACCGTTCCACTTTTAGATAAAGATTATATTTTCCCATCTATCCCACCATCAAACGATAAGGGATATTGGGTAAAAAAACCAACCAAATCTCAGTACGATGGCTGCTGCAATGAGTTTTGGTGGTGTCTTAACAATGTTGCAAAGGGGATCGTACGTGATCAATTTCCTTATGCAATGCGAATGTATAATGAAATAGTGCATGCAGAGCTTGATAAAATGCTTGAATGGTATATTGGTATAAATACAGAATTTTCTATATCGGTTGGAATGTGGGGTAAATATTTTAAAAAATATCTGCCTGCTAAATTTTATGAGTTATATACAAAAACCTATTCAAATAGCGAAAAATTCTGGACGGCAATTTACGCAGCATGTGAACTTTTCCGTACTGTAGCATCTGCTGTCAGTGAACACTTTGGGTATGTTTATAACCAAAGTGACGATGATAATATGATGCACTATTTGACTAAAATGGAAAACAACGAACTCTGAGGTTATGAGAACTATGTGGAATTTAAGGGGGCAACATCCTGTTGCCCTTTGAATCACGGGACACCCGGCATCCGATAACAACGCATTGCCACAAGGGCACGGGCGGGTAATGCATGAAGTATGGCTACGAAGAATGAGCATGAAGAAAGCCGTGCCACATCGTCAAAGCAACCGAGTCGGTCGGTGCATTAGCCCGCGAAGTCTCGCTGGGCATAAGCACCTCCCTGTGAGCTTTGACGACGTCGGCAATGCAAACCGTTATATGACATGGGAGGCAAAAGACCGCCACATCGTGTGGCGGAATAAAAACCAGAAGTGGTAGTAAGAAATTGTATAAATGGTTCATAAATATTAATTACTGAGTGTGGTGAAACATATATGATAGAGATAAGACAAATGGTCGACTCTGATGCTGAATACATTGTTGAATTTAATAAAGGAACTGACAAAGACTTTTTAAATCAATGGGCTGGAAGATTTTATACATATCCTATTACTACTGAGCAGATTACAACAAGAATAAAAAATACAGCAAACACAAGATATTTTACTATATTAATGAATAATGAAGTAATAGGTACTTGTGAATTAGATTTTATTAATTGGGATACCCAAGAATGTAGTGTTTGCAGATTTTTATTAAGTAGCAGTTATAGAGGTTTGGGATATGGAACGAAGAGCTTAAATTTAATTGTTGAATATGCTTTTAATGAGTTAAATATGAAAAAGGTAAAACTATCGGTTTTTCATTTTAATACTGGAGCAAAGAGATGTTATGAAAAAGCAGGTTTTATTGTTGTGGGAGAAGCTATAAGACCAAATGGGTGGGTAGCACTGCAAATGGAAATATCCAATCATTCAAATAATATTTAGCTGAGCTTTGGAGAGTTTAAGGAGCCGACGTCCTGCCGGCTTCCGAGTCACAGGGCCTCCCACGTTACATAACAATGCACTCAAGTAAAGATTGCTGGCTTTGAATTTAGATGGTAAAATATAGTTAAAGGTAGCCAGCATCACACCTGCTCGCTAAGTGCAAGCACTAAAGCTCGCAGGCGTCTTGAGTGCAGGACGTTAAGTGCAATTGGTCGCAAAGCCGCCACCTCGTGTGGCAGAATTGCTAAGGTTAGGCTTTGGGGAGCTTGTTTTATACAAGTATGATATTATGAAATAATAAATTTTTATGCATGGAGGTAAATAAAACAATGCGGTTAGGATCAATATATCTGATAGTAAACGATTTTGAAGAATCTATTGCATTTTACGAAAAATTGCTTGAGATGGCTGTGTCAAGTAGAAATATGGACAGATTCGCACAATTTATTTTTTATGGAAAGAATATATCAATAATGAACGGCCATTTTGATACTGAACATCCAGATAAGGTTGTACATAAAGGCGAATATAGTGAGTTATTTGATGATTTGCAAAGCAAAGCTCTTTCTCAAAATACACATAAATTTGTCTTAAACTTTAGGGATGAAGATTTACAAAAGGAATATGAAAGAATAAAAAGCTTAAATTTGACAAAAAATCTAAGCAAAATTAAGTATGTTAACAATGTAAGTCCGTACTATTTCTTTTGTCTAACTGATCCTGACGGAAACATTATTGAGGTTACTGGGAATTATTCACCAAAAGAGGGTGAATTTGATGAATGAAATTGTTTCAATAGCAAAATCAGAACTTGATACATTGAAGGATACTCATCAAGGAAAGCATATTAGAACAGGTGATATTCGTAAATTGTCAACAAGCATTTTCCGTAAGGTTAAAGACAAGTCAAAGGAGAATGTCTTTGCTATCTGTGGTGAATTATTGGAGCAATACAACTGGCACATGGGAGTGATAGCTTTTGATTTTGCATATCGAATGAAAAAACAGTACGACAAAAGCACATTTATGCTTTTTCAAAGCTGGCTTGAAAAATATGTTCGCGGGTGGGGTGCCTGTGATGACTTTTGCACCCATGCTTTCGGTGAGCTAATATGCCAAAATACTTCACTTGTAAAAAGTATTATTCCTTGGACAGAAAGAGAAGAGTTTTGGATGCGTAGGGCCGCTGCTGTTGTGCTTATACCCTCTATTCGCTACGATAAATACAAAGAAACAAATCCACTCCAAATATCAAACCTTTTATTGACAGATGAACATAAACTTGTCCGAAAGGGATATGGTTGGATGCTTAAAATCTTATCACTTAAAGAGCCGCAAACTGTTTGTGATTACTTGGTGAAAAATAAAGAAATTATACCAAGAGTTGCGTTTAGATATGCCATAGAAAAAATGGATAAAGAAATAAAACAAGAATTAATGAGGTTATGAGCATAATATTTGTTTTAAAATCTTTATATTTTGTGTTACTTGAAGGAGATTAAGGGGCTCCCATCCTGGTCGCCTCTGAGTCACGGGGCGACCAACAGCACTTAACAACGTGTCCATGTAAAGGGCAAAGCATGAAGAAGGTCTTTGAAGTAAGTCATGAGGTCATCCTGCCCACAGCTTCAAATGAACCGAGTCGGTGTCTGCATTAGGAAGTATGAATACTACTCCATGAGCAGACACCTGTAACATTTGAAGCTGTCATGGACACAGACCGTTACATGACATACCATGCGAGACGCGCCGTCCGTGGCGCGATAAAAAAAGCAGAGCTTTGGAGTATTATTTGTTCGTTATAGTTATAAGGTGTGAGCTAACGATTATTTATATTTTAACCGTTATTGAACATGGGAGAAAATGCAGAATTAGATGGATAAGTGGAGAAGATAGTGATGGATTTACTGAAAATAAAAGAAATTGCGTTTAATTACTTTGGTAATACAGCAACATTCACTTTTATGGAAAGAGGCAATAAGTTTGACCATGGACAAAGAGTTGCAAATTTATCTAAAATTATCCGTAAAAATGTTTTGCCTGATGACAATACTCGAGATGATATTTTAACCGTTTCTGCATGGTTTCACGACTGTATGCACAATCAAAAAGACCATGCACAACTAGGTGCAGAGAAAGCTCGGGAGTTACTTAAAGACGAGCTAATGGATGATGAGCTCAATGAAGTTTGTAGAATTATAACACTACATGACCGAAGAGATTTGAGGGATGAATCAGTTTATTTGAAAATCCAGCAGGATGCCGATTTATTAGATCACTTTGGTGTATTTGAAATTTGGATACATTTTGCATATACGATTAACCATGATATGAATATGAAAAAAGCATGTGACTGGCTTCTCAACGAACGCCCAAAAGAGGATCATAAATTTTTAGCTGAGCTACATTTTGACTATTCAAAGAAGATTTATAAAGAAAAAGCCCAGTTTTTGCACAAGTTCACAAAACGTATGTCGGTAGAGGTTGAAGGAAATATCTTTATAGATGAAATGTAAGATCGTTCAAAATAGCTATTATTCGAAGATAAGTATGTTCACTATATTTATAGAATGTGGGACAAAGCTAGGCTGCGTAAGACTTTAGGTCGCGCCGTCCATGGCGCTCTGGCTCCGTGGGGCATGGTACGTCATGTAACAACGCATTTGCATAAAGGGCAAGCATGAAGAAAGGCTCTGTAAGCTGGGCATGAGGTCATTTCTGCCCACACCCGTCCGCTAACCGAGTCGGTCGCCGCATTAGCCCACCCAAAGGGTCCCGGGCATAAGCGGCTTCCTGTAAGAGGACGGGCGTCGCAAATGCAAACCGTTATATGCAACCCCATGAGGAGTTGTCTCCGCCGCATCCATGCGGCTGGGATAGGCTCTGGAGTAGTTATTAAGGAGCAATTGTTTACATTTGATTGATATTGTGTAGTGTCGATTATTTATAGAATGTGAGGCGTGAAAATGATACAAATTCGTTTTGCAAGCATAAATGATGTTGATATACTTGCCGAGCATGATGTTTGGATTAAAAAAGCTGTCATTAGCAAAAAGATCAGCGATAGTCATATTCTTGTTGCTTATGATGGCCCTGTTTTTATTGGATGGCTACGTTATAGTTTGTTTTGGGACAACACTCCATATATGAATATGCTTCATCTTGTTGAAAAATATAGAGGAAAAGGTATAGGAAAATCTCTTGTTGAATTTTGGGAACAAGAAATGAGAGGTTTGGGGTATAAGGTTGTTTTGACTTCATCAGCTCAAACTGAATTAGCACAGCATTTTTATGTAAAACTTGGATATAAAGCTATTGGTAGCTTTATTCTGGCTGATGAGCCGTTGGAGATTATATTTTCTAAATTTATATAATACCACATTAAGTTGGTAAGATGCATATTGTTTGTATTTTGAGTAATGGTATATTGTGGATTAGCATTATAAATGTTAAACTTAAGTAAACTGAAAATGCGAGTAGGAAGTTTAGTGCCACATCCGTGTAACTCTGGCTTCGCGGGTCATGGAGCAGCAATATAACAACGCTTCTTCACAAGGGGCAAAGCAAGAAGTAGTGCTCTGGAGCATGGACATGAAGTATGCGTGCCCACAGCTTCAAGCCCAAGTGCAAGCACCCGCAAACCCCAGAAGGCAAGTGCAGTCGCACTAAGCCTTCCGGTATTTGCTTAGGGCATGAAGCCGTTGCAGAAGCAAACCGTTATCGGAAACCGGGAGCAAGAAACGCTTCATCTGGCTATGAATCAATTGGTCAAAAGAAGACGTTGCACAACACTCGGATAAAAAAAGAGGGTTAGTCTCATTACGGGAGGTTAAGAGATTGAAATATTATAAGAAAATTATTGGTGAACGTTTGTATTTGTCACCTGTCAACCCCGATGAAGTTGATAATTACCTAAAATGGATGAATGATGAATTTGTCGCTGTTAATTTTGGTCAATTCACGCGTGTTGTTTCATCGAAACACGACATGAAATGGCTTTATGAACCAGGTAATGATATGCATCGCTACGCTATAGTACTTCTTGACGGTGATATGTTGATTGGTAGTATTAGCTTGCATAACATTGATCCCATTAACAGAAGTGCATTTATAGGTATTTTTATTGGTGAAGAGGAGCTACGAGGTAAAGGGTATGGTGCAGAGTCAATCCGGTTGATTTTAAACTATGGATTTAAGACAATGAACATTCACAGCATTATGCTTACAGTCCATGCTGATAATTTCGCAGGCATCAGCTGTTACAAAAGAGTTGGATTCAGAGAAGTCGGAAGATTACCTGATGCAATTTTCAAAAATGGGAAATATGTTGACAAGCTTTATATGAGCATACTGGAACATGAGTTTGACACGCAATTTGGTTACTGAAAGCCACCCTGAATAGACGATATTAGTGAGAAAGGCTCTGTGGATTTTTGTAAGGTAGCATCCTGTCGTCCTCGGAAGCACAGGATACCCGGAATCCGATAACAACGCCTCTGCAAAATGCCTAAACCGGTGCGCGTCGCGCGCCTCCGAAGCGGGAGCAGCCGCGGGTCCCGGTTTCGGCACTTCGCAGAGGCAAAGACGTTATATGCAACCCCATGAGAGTTATCTCCGCCGCATCATGCGGCTGGGAAGAGCTTTGGAGTCTTGGAAGATAATTATATAGAGGGTGGTAAAAGATGAATGCTTATGAGCTTATGATAAAAACAAATCACTATTTAATAAAAGGTGGAATTTTAATTGACTCACAAAAAGATAATATTGTTGGTCAATTATTATCCGCACAAAGTAAACCAGAGCAGGTGAAGAGGTTTTATATTGGTGTCAAGTTTCCTAATAACATTGACGGTGAAGGGCGGCAGATGTATCCGATTTTCTTTATTCCACCATATAATAATGGGAAAAAGCTCAAAACCATTTATAATCAGACACCAAAAACCCATATTTTTTCAGCTAATATGTATGAACTTGAAATTATTAGGCTGCTTTACTATCTTGCACCCAATAACCCTACTGTAAAAGAAATGGCAGATAAAACACTTGTGCGCTTGAAAACCACTTGTTTTGGTTACTGTGATGACGGGGTGGGAGAATGTTTTGATACATCGCTTGTGGTATTACGTTTTCTTGCGACGGTTGTACCTGAGGAAACAGATTGGATAAAAAATAGGATTTACAATTATAACTGTCATGTTGGAGACAAAAAACGCCCGTGGTTTACAAAATGGTATTTCTGGCTCTGCCTTTCTGAATTATCATTTGAGATTGCTGAGCCAGAGGTAGCAAAACATAAAAATGAAATTATGCCATGGCTGACAACCAAAAGTGCGGTCATGAACAGTGAACACGACAAAACGATTCATCCTGTAATTATCTGTATGCTTCGCAATCTCATAAGTAGATATCCAGAATATGTGTACATTAAGGAACGACAACCATATATAAGTGAAAAAGACGGAAGATTACATTTTAATGTAGATCAAGCAAAATGAGTTTATTCTAAAACACAACATTGATACTTTGTGTAAAGTAGCATCATTAGTTTTAACAAATAATAAATTATGGCGCCACATCCTTGTGGCTCTGGCTTCGCGGGTCATGGGGCAGCACATAACAACGCATTTGCATAAAGGGCAAGCAAGAAGAAAGGCTCTGTTAGCAGGGCAAGAGGTCGCTTC
>DAIPML010000052.1:0-15261 GCA_036768735.1 Clostridiales bacterium
AGAAATTAGATGGAGTAAACCGTCCTATTTTGCTAGGCTTTAAAGGCGACATAAATGTTTTTCCATTTACTTTAGTTAGAGTATGTGCTAGAAAGTCAACTAGAAGTAAGAATAAAAACCAGCTTTATAATTTATATAATACATGGTGTAAGAATGTTTAGCGAGAAAGATAATTACCCATTAATGGAAACACCCTTTATATTAGTCCCGTTTGAGGATATGAATGATTCAAACCGTAAGCTTACATTACAGGAAAAATACAAATGTATAGAACAGTTTTTAGCTCAAGGTAAAAGAAAAACGTGGATATGTAAGGAATTAAATATGGATGTCAGGTGCTATGACAGAATTATCAACATGACACCCGTGGAAAGGGAAAGCGCATTTAATTCTAAAATGATGCTAAAACACTAGGAGAATGTTAATAAAAGACGAAATTAGTAAAGTGTTAACACCCAAACTGTTTTAAATTTAACAGTATTTCCGTCCTAAATTTACACATTAGCCGCATAAATCTTACACCCTGACCGAAACTTTTTATATTGAATTATACTATTTTGGTTGATACACTAAAAATGCTTTTCCTTTCACAGAGGATAGTGCAATGCTGGAGAGCAACACGAGCGCCGTGTGAGGGTTTTTAACGTTGATGTCGAAGCTTGGAACATTCAACTATATTAATGAATGCACAATGTTATTATTTTAGGAACTACCGGTCCTGGTAAAACATACCTTGCAAATGCATTAGGTGTTGCAGCAAGCTGTAAGCGGTTAACCGTAAAATACACGAAATTGCCGGATTTGATGGGTGAATTAGCTGTTGCCTACGGCGAGGGACGGTACCAAAAGGTTCTTAAACAGTATACACAGGTGAAGTTACTGATTCTTGATGAATGGCTTCTGTTACCACTACGCGGGGATGAACCCAGGTGTCTTTTTGACCTTGTGGATGCAAGATACAATATGGGTTCAGATACAAGCGCTAAGCGTTGTTGTTGTATTTACTGCATTCGCATTGTGGTTTTGGCGGTTTGGATTGAAACATTATAAAGGTGCGAGCAGTTAAAACAATTCCTGGGTAAAAACAGTATTTACTATACAAGATACATCTGGTATAATACTAAAAAATACGATAAATGTAATGACAAGGACGAGTAGGTTTTTCCCAGCTTAAAATAACGGAAGAAATTGCATGATCCTTTTTGACTCACCGCCTGATGTGAGAAATAGGTACCCATCACCAAGCATTTTTCAACCAGAATGATTGAAAATATGTGAAGAGGCGGGGGGACATTTGAGCCCCGTTATTAGAGAAGAAGTGTCAGTGGCTGAAAGCACTTCTAAGCATGGAAAATTGAAAACCACCTTTGAACAGTTAGCTGAATTCGCAGTAAGTGTAACCGGTGATTCCGTTATAATCATAATGAGTGACAGCTGAGTTTTTAAACAGCTGTAATTTGGGTGGAACCGTGTGAGCTAACTCTCATCCCTTTAGAGGATGGGAGTTTTATTTTTGCTCGGAAGGCGGTGAATATAGCTATGAGAAAACTGTTATATATTTCTGTTTGTATTACTTATAACGATAATATCATATGCATCTCAGATTGCTCTGGAAGTATAACCCGTCGCTACTCTATCATGAAAGAAAAATAATGATAAGGTAGGGATGATATATGAAAAACAATGATCATGAAAAGATATACAAAATTAGGCATACTATGGCTCATGTGATGGCCTATGCTGTTAAACAAATATTTGGGGAAGTAAAGTTTGGAATCGGACCCGTAATTGAAGATGGGTTTTACTATGATTTTGAATTGCCAAGGTCCCTTGTTTTGGAAGACTTGAGCCTCATAGAAGAAAAAATGAAGGATATCATTAATAATGGGTACCAAGTCTCAAATGAATCTATCAGCTTTGAAGAAGCCCGTCAAATGTTCAGTAACCAACCATATAAACTAGAATTAGTAAATGAATTGGCGCAGAATCCTGAAAGCCCAAGTGTAAGTATCTACAGAATTGAGAAGTATAGTGATTTGTGCAAAGGACCTCATGTAGCTTCGCTTAAAGAGTTGAATTTAAAAGCATTCAAGCTGATGCGGTTTTCAGGGGCATACTGGAAAGGAGATGCAGATAATCCCATGCTCCAGAGGATATATGGAACAGCATGGGAGAGCTTCGACGAGCTTAAAGGCTATATCAATAAAATTGAAGAAGCAAGCAAACGAGACCATAGAACACTCGGCACGCAGCTTGACCTTTTTAGCTCATCTCAGGACGTCGGGCAAGGGCTTGTCCTGTGGCATCCAAAAGGTGGAATGGTCCGATATCTTCTGGAAAAGTTCAGTCAAACAGCACATATTTTGAATGGATACGATTGGGTGTATACTCCCCATATTGGTCGTGCGGAGCTCTGGAAAACATCAGGACATCTTCAGTTTTACAAGGACTCAATGTACAATGCAATAGAAATAGACAACGACGAATATTATCTAAAACCGATGAGTTGCCCATTTCACATTTTGATATACAATAGTTCATTGAGGTCATATAAGGATTTACCGGCTCGTTATGCAGAATACGCAGCGGTATATAGGTATGAGCTTTCAGGAACACTGCAGGGACTCACAAGAGTAAGAGGTTTTACACAGGATGATGCTCACATCATTTGTACGCCGGATCAAGTTCATAGTGAAGTCGTAAACGCACTAAAATTTTCGCTATATATTCTAAAATCTTTTGGTCTTAATGACTTTAAAGCTTATGTTGCAACAAAGCCGGAAAAAAAGTCAATAGGAGATGAAAAGGATTGGGATACTGCAATTGAAGTCTTGAAAGATGCGGTTCTTGAAGCAGGTCTGGAATACGAGATCGATGAGGGTGGGGGAGCCTTTTACGGGCCAAAGATTGACTTAAAGCTAAAGGATGCCATAGGAAGAGAGTGGCAATGCAGCACAATCCAATATGATTTCAATCTTCCTGAAAGGTTTGGTATGAGCTACATTGGAGCAGATGGAGCAAAGCATACTCCAATGATGGTTCACAGAGCTTTGTTTGGGAGCTTGGAGAGATTCTTTGCGATGCTTATTGAACACTATAATGGAGACTTCCCACTATGGTATGCCCCGGTGCAGATTGGAATTGTTCCAATCAGTAGTAGCCATAATGATTACAGTAAAGAGATATCAAAGAAGCTCAAAGTAATGGGTTTAAGGGTTAACCTTGACATAAGCAATGATAAAATGCGAGCAAAGGTACGTAAGATGGAAATAGAAAAAATCCCCATAGTTTTTGTGATAGGAGATCAAGAGGTTGAGAAAGAAGGTATATCAGTACGATCAAGAAAAGATGGGAATTTGGGTTTTATGACGCTCAGTAACTTTTTAGAGAAAATTAAGCCTGAGCTGGACATGGGTGTACCAAAGTATATCATGGATTAGTTAAAGCTTGGCAACGACTATGATGTATAAGGGATGGAGCAGCATCTCGCCGCTCCATCTTTTTACTTTAGTATTTTTCCCATTTGTATACATTATAGAACTGACCACAGACACTTACAACAAAAATAATGCTACACCAGCCCCTGCTCACTTTTCACCAACCAGTACGAGTGCATCACCGTTAATCTCATCCACATCTTTTCCGGTTTCTTTACGGAAATTGACATTTTGCAGTATCACCCGCATTTTCAGGGTGCTGCCGGTTGAATCAACTGTCAGATCCGCAGGCGGTATGGTTAAGCCCTTGTTGGGTTTATGCTCTATAAATAGCTTCTCAAGCATTGGTTTTAGCGTAACCTCTGCCTGTTTCAGGTCGGTACTGTCAACGATTGAGATTTCCACATCATTATTGGGAAGGTATGTTATATTAAGTTTGTACGCTTTCCCCCCAAGTTCGAAATCATTATTACCAAAAGTATTATTGTGAAACACAGTTCTTAAAGCAATCTCATAACCTTCAATATCAATGGGCTGGGATTGATCTATCATGCCATTGTACCAGATATTACCAGTGGGCTCAGGAAATTCAGTTCCATATTGTTGTTCAAATCCAAAGACAAGACGAAAATCTCTATAGTGGTCATAGTCCGAAGGGAGCCAGCTGGTTTTGGAGGTATGTCCCATTTGGTTCATATAGTTCATGATGTTTGTGATCTCTGCTTTGTCTTTAAGCGAAATATCCGATCTCGGTGTCAGCTTGCCGGATGAAAACATATTATTCTGCGTCATAATGCTTTCGAGCCTGCCTGTTTGGCTTGTTCGTGAAATGGAAAAAGCGTCAACCGGAGGAATCAGCGATACAATAGCAAAGCAAGCTGCTAATATAGCTATAACACCGGGCTTGTTGCTCAGAATAAGTGCTACTGCGCATGTAATGGAGTAGATTCCAAAGAGAATGACGTAGTAGCGAGATTCTGTAATGCCGTAAGCATTAACACGGATAAATACTGAGTAAAGCTGCATTAAAACGAGAGGAATTAAAGCGATTGGGAAAAATTTGCGGTAAACCTGCGAGAAGCGGTTTTCAAGCTTTCCACACAGTACATATAAAAATAAACCAACTGCTGAGTAAAACAAAATCATCGGACCGAGTTGACCAACAGGCCATATAAATGTTACAACGATTTTAACAAGGTAAATTGCAAGTACAGCAGTAAACAGCGTGATGAGTGGCAGCGCAATGTATGAAACGAGTATTTCAAGAAATTTTGGGTAAATGGAAGCATTTCGGCTTTTATCAAGCATTTGTTCATCGCTCGAGTTGAAATCGGGAAGCTGAGCCAAATAGTAAATAGGAAAGAAGAAGATACCCATGATATTAAAAATATGTGCAGGAATATTATCATCAAGCTTTACCAGAAGAAGATCTATTGCGAAATATATCGCAATTAATCCCAAAGACAATACAAGGCTATAAAGCATTGAAATAAAGCAGGCTTTAAAATGTGCAAGAGCATTATTTGAAAATACATCCTTATTTTTGTATGAAGGAACCCAGATATAAAAAGCAAACAGTGAAAAACAAATTACGATAAGACGTATTATTGTAACAAACTCGGTTTTACTGTCAGAGGGTAGGAGCAGGTAGTAGATCAATGAAAAGATAGGTGTGATTAATTGAAGAACGATCCTGTTTTTTTTAAGCTTGTCAAAACGTTCGCAGAGAAATTCCAATGCTACCCCAAACAATACCCCGGCAATCAGTGAGAAAATGATACGTTCTATTATTTGCCGGTTGCTTTCAGAAAACGCATTTTCTATTAGCATTGACACAAGTATCGTTATTGCGGTTAATAGTAAGGGCACGGATGCAAAACGTGTGAAGGTTGCCCGGATGTCGTTCATCATTTTTTTAGTGTATTCAAATAAGCGTCCCATAAAAAACCTCCATCCCTACATTAGTATGAACCTGTTAACTCTAACTATACCACTTTCCGGTAAGTATTAGAAGTAGAACCAGCCTTCGTACACAATGAAAGAATTAAACAAAAAAAGAAAAAACTCAGACTTACGAAGATGCCTGCTGCATAAGAGAAAGTCACACAAAATCTTCTGAAATGCAGAGGTGGTATAGGCTAGCTTATGGAATTCTTATACTACCGTGAAGATATACCGGAAATTGTAAATATGCAGCCAAGTGGTTCAAAGGCAAAGCCATGTCAGGTTAAGCAAGTTAGGCAAATAATCGTAAAATACAAACCGTTAAGCGTCATGTGGTGTAATGACTCGCCATCCATGGTGAAAATATTTCCAAGGTTGTTCTTTGTAGTTTATCTATAGTATTAAGTTGTGATAAAATATAAATATAAATGAAACTTGGATGGTGATAATTATGAATACTGCAAAAGAAATAATTAAGAAATTGATTGATGATATCCCTGAAAGTAAGGCAGGTGAGGTTATTGATTTTCTGTTATACCTGAAGAACAAAAATGATCAAGATTTGTACATGGACACTCAGGAAGAAGAGGAACTATGGAATCTAATAAAAACAGATGAAAGAGTTCTTTCCGATAAAGTTAATACCCTACTAAACGGTGATTAATATGAGAAAGATCACTTATTTAAAGAATGCTTATAAGACACTTGCTGACTATGAAAAGGGTACAAGAAAAAGAATTATTGAAGCAATAGATAAAATACCACGGGGTGATATAAGAGGAGTTAATTAATTGCAAGGAGTATTTATAAAATGAAAGACGATATTACTTTCGAAATTGGAACTCAATTTATTGATTTAGCTTCAGTTAATATTGATGACAAAGTATTAGATATTGGTGGTGGCGGTGAAGGTGTTATTTCTCAATTAGTAGGTGAACACGTCATTTCTATCGATCCTAGTATTGAAGAATTAAAAGAAGCTCCGAGCAATTCAATAAAGATAGTTATGAATGCAGAAAATCTGCTTTTTCTTGATGAAACATTTAATGTAGTGACATCATTTTTCACACTAATGTACATAAGTAAAGATAAGCATGATAAAGTTATTTCCGAGGTTTATAGAGTCTTAAAAGATAAAGGTAGCTTTATGATTTGGGATGTAAGAATACCACCAAACAAAAGAAAAAAGAAGATATTTGTTGTTCCTCTGCAGATAAGGTTAAATAATGATTTCATTATCAAAACAGGTTACGGGGTATCATACGAGGAACAAGATATAAATTATTACACTGATATTTGCAAGAATGCTGGATTTAAACTAGTAGAATATAGAGATTTGACTGATACATATTTTTTGCATTTTGTTAAGTGAAGTTTTATTGGCCACCATCCGTGGTGGCTTCTCCGATTGAAATATAAAATATAAGCAAATAGTAGAAACTCCAAAACGGGCAAAAGCAATGAAACAATACTTAAAAATGAGTGGATGTAATTTTAAATGAAGATACGCTGCTTTTTTTATGCCCTTTTTGAGTCATAAATTTCAATAAAAAGAATGGAGGAAAACAAAATGTCACTGTGCGCCAAACCGCGTTTTTTATCCCAAAGGGTTAAAAATACGCTCTGAGGCAGAGGTCTTAGGGCATTTGATAAATGCGCTAAGTGAGTATTCACGGGGTCTACCAGTATGATTTTTGAAATGCATTTTATGGATATACCAAATAATAATATGCAACTATATAAAAGTCATCTTGCCTGTAAAAATTAACCCATGAATTTTCTGGTATTATTGAATAGTCATATTCAGTTTTATATAGAAAAGAAAGCTCTCCGGCATGGTTGCTTGTAATCGGAATACATGGAATATCACTGTTCAGGTATCCCTCGACTATATTCCTGTCTGCTCCGCCAATATCCTGTATTGTCACTCTGCAACGTTCTCTGAAATATATGGGATCTGGTATATGAAACCTGTAAAAGGATGCTTTATCGTCACTTAGTATGGTACAGCCCTGATACCTGTTGATAAAAACACCCTGTCCCCATGCCGTTCCGATATAGTCCTCGGTTCCGGTTCCAACAAGGCTTGGAAATTCATTATCCCCGTCGTGATATATTTTTACTTCACCCTCACCCCACCAGCTGCCTTTGTATTGCTGGTTTATTTCTACGGATACATGAGTCCCGACAAAACAGCCGGCGCCTGTCACCTCCGACAGTATTACCGGGTCTTCTCCAAGCGGTAGCCTTGAATTTACAGTATATACGGCATGGAAATACATATCATCGGTTGCAACATCCTCCAGGGTAATTTCTACGTCAAAAAACAGATGACTGATATCCTGTCCCAACATATTTACAAGGACTATTTTCGCATGGCTTCTAAACGGCATTACAATATTGCATACAAATGAACGTCCTTCCGGAGAAGAAAATAATTCATTCTCAAAAGGAAACATCTGTCCATGCCCCATACAAAAGAAATCACCTATAGGTGAATCTACAGCCGGTTTATCAGACTTATCCCAGTACATTCGGATATGGATATTTTTCAATGCTTTTTCCGAACGATCCTGGATGGTGAACCATATCCGCCTTACATAGCCTGTACCATCGATATCGCATAGAATTTTCTCTTCATCTGCTGCAAAATGTTCAAATGGATGGGCCTTTGCACCGTTATTTTCCATACCACCGGCATTACGGTTTCCATTCCTGTTTTCAAAGCTAAGCCAAACCGGAGTGCTGTTCTTCTTTCTATACAGATTCATTTTTACCAATCCTCCTTTACATTTTTAAGCCGATGCAGATAAATCTTATACTGCTTAATGCTACTATTACTGAGAGGGATCTTTCGAAGAAATGCCAAAATACACTCGATTGCGTCCATGATCTTTTCCATAGAAAAACCTCCGCTATAAATTTGTCTTGGTTGACTGCCAGACATCTCTATTATGGAGGAATAAACGAAATATGAGAATATAATATTCCGATTCTTTTAGCCGTAAGGATAGTGATAACGTTATGTCTACAAAATACTCTGCATGATTTGAAAAATCATCGGAATACATAAAAAAACGGAATATGCCCTATCCTCCCTTGTGGTAAAGCAGATAAAATAATATTTTTGCTGGTTTTCGAGTTTTTGCAGTAAAATCATCCATATATCTTTATAAATATAGTATATCCAATTTGTCGCGAAATGTAAACATTTGTTATAAAATATTATCAGTATTTTTATTATTCTAAACATTAAAAGTATTCTATTCATTTACTTTTTATAATTTTCTCCCACCCAATATAGCCATTTCGAAAATCTTGAAATAGCAATCAACATCTACAAAACTTATATCTCTCAACCAGCTGCATTGATCTTAAACAAAAGCTAAGATATTACTTTTCTTATCTATTCGGTTGTAAGCAGCGGGATTCTGTAATACCATATGAATTAATGCGGAAAAATGGGCGAAAAGTTGCGTGCATGACTTATCGAGTGCAGTCCTAGATTATTGTACGTGAAATAATTGCTTCATTACGGCTTTGATTGGGCTCCATCATGTATTTGGGTGTTATCCTCCCGTGGGAACAGGCACGACCAAAGACCGGCGTTTTTAGCTATTGTCCAGAACAGCAGAAGACATATTAAACCGAATGAGATCAGATAAAGCAGCTGCACCTTGCTGTACTGGAAAATCGAGTTTGTAAATTCAGGCAGATGATTTCTGAGAAATTCTCCGGCAAATGGTGCGATCAGCATGCTTAGTCCAGATGCAAAGTAGAACCAGCCCTCGTAAACGGTTTTCCGATCTTCCGGCATGATTGCGTACCTGCAAGTAAATATTGAAGTTATAAAACCGCCCATTCCGATACCCAACATTATCGTTGAGAGGTAAAGCAGGTAATATGTATCCGACCGTAGGAAGGTTAGTGTAATAAGCTCTCCTGCATAAAAAAAAGCGGTTGCTACCATAACAAATTTGAATCCTTTTTTTCTTTCGACTCTTGACCAGAATAAACCTGAAACGATCATCACAATTTGTGAAATAACGCTGAGCGTTGAAATAAACTTATAGTCTAATTTGAGGTAGCGGATCTGGTAAATAGGAGTAAAGGAGGAGGCCATAGTCAGGAAGAGGTAAAACGCAAAGATAAAAAGCAGATAACTCCGGTATTCACCATTCTTGACTGGTTGCAGGAACAATTTGTAATCAATCTTTTTGCTGTCCGGTGCCTTATACCCGTGATCGTCAACTTTCCAGAGCACAGCAATATCAAGCATTGAAAGAATGAAGCTCATCGAAAATATGATAAGAAAACCGAGATATTCTTTATTGTATATATCCAGTATAAAGCCGACTGCCATACTGATGACCGAGTTTGATATCCTTATGAGGAATGTCCTCAGATAGATGTATTGCGTTCTGTTTTCCTTGGGGATTCCATCAATCATCCAAACAATCCATCCTATACGGTAGATGCCCCATATGACATCTGAAGTGATCACCATAAATGCCAGAAAGGCAAACATGACCGGCTTTGTGTCAAAGACCAAAGGCAGCAGAGCAATCAGGCAGATTAGCAGTCTGGAAGAAGCATTCAAAATGAGCAATGTATTCTTGCGTCTTTTCATTCTTTCAAATATGACAAATGAAAGTATGGAAAGCGTCGTGGTATAATTAGCAGAGTTATTCAGCAATGAAGTAAGGAAATCACTGGTGCCCAAATAAATAGCATAACCTGAAAGTAAAGTGCCTGTTGTTATGACGTAGGCTCCATTTATCAAAAAGGCATCCAGCAAGAAAAGCAACTGGTTTTTTCTGTTCATGCCGTTGCATGTATTGCGAATTATAGATATCATGTTTAGAATTATACAACCTTTTATGCGAAAGATAAAGATATAAATTTGGCAGGTAATGTGGTATTATATTATTGAAATACTATGGTGTAAACAAGAGAAATTATAACAACGGAAGCAATTGCGTAAGCAATTGCAACACACCGTTATATCGAGGCTGGTCGCAGACGGAGCCTAGCTGGCCGAAAGCTAAAGCTTGCTGCTCGCTCATGCATCTGGTTTGCTTGCCCATGAATCCTAGGCGAGGATATGCTTGCTGCCTGATTTTGGTAACCGGTACTAACCACCTATAGAGGTGGGGAACATCTAAGCCTCGCTATATTAATTCGATAGCAGTTTTCATGTATGTGCCAAAAGTAATTCATGTGGGGTAACCTATGAAGAAAAGATTTTTTAGCTTACATTATAAAATATTAATTTTTTCTTTAATCATAATTTCACTTCCAATCATGACATTAGGGATCTTTTCGTATAACGAATCCTTAGAAATTGTTAAGCAAAAAGTGAGCATTTCAAACTTAAATACAGTCAGGCAGGTTGGAGAAAGAATAGAATATATTTTTAAGGACACGCATGATTTATCCCTGTTTCTGATACGCAATGAGGATGTTCGACAGTTTTTTATGACACATAAGGAAGAAAAAAAATCAGAGACAGATGCTAAGATTATCCAAATAAATAACGAGCTCATGTACCTACTAAGCTCTAAACCATACATATACTCTATATATTTTAAAGGCTTCAACGGAATTTCAATGGACACAAAAAATGCAACAAATCCAATTAACCAGGACATGGAAAAAGAGATCATAAAACTAAAGGGTGGCTATGTCTGGGACATTGGCACAATAACGAATTACGACAGCACGACGACCAATGTGTTTTCTATTATGAGAGTTATCAATGATATTAATTATATCCCGAATAAGTTGGCTATTATGAAAATTAACATTAATGAGGAGGAGTTATCCCAAATATATGGTACAAAAATGGCCGGAAAACCGTATGACTATTTAATTATACATGGTGATACTATTATTTCATCTATAAATAAAGAAAGGCTTGGTCAGAAATTGGACGGTGACATTGTTGGAAATATACCAATGCAGTCGAAAGAGGGCTATTTCCAGAACATTGTCGATGGAAAGGACTGTCTTGTTACATATTATCATATAGAGGATCTAAATTATACAATTGTTAATTTTGTTCCGCTTAAGGAATTATTAAAAGAAAACCAGGTCATACAAATAGCTATGCTTAGAGTTGCGGGAGCCAGCTTTGTAATTTGCATTCTGTTTGCTTTTTTGTTTTCACTGTATGTTTTAAGACCATTAAGGCAAATATGCACTCAGATGAAAAAGGTTGAAAATGAAGATTTCGATGTTCAGGTGGACTTTAATGGCAATGATGAAATTGCATTGCTTGGAAAAAGCTTTAATAAGATGTCTAAAAAGTTGAAGGAATTGATCAACCAGGTTTACCTTGTGAAAATTAAACAAAGAGAGACTGAGCTTGCCGCCTTGCAGGCTCAGATAAACCCCCATTTTTTATACAATGCCCTGGATACAATATATTGGATGAGCAGAATGGAAAAGGCGTTTGATACCAGCAAGTTGATAGAGGCCTTGGCAAAGTTGTTCAGGTTAAGCCTCAGCAGCGGAAAGGAACAGATACCTCTTCGCAATGAGGTCGAGCATTTGAAATATTATCTGGTTATACAAAAAAAGCGTTATGGTGATTCGATACAATACAAAATTGATATAGATCGGGAGCTTTATGACTGCAGGGTTTTAAAACTTATTTTGCAGCCTCTCGTTGAAAATGCCATTGTTCACGGAATTGATAAAAAAGAGGGTAAGGGGAATATATTTGTCACGGTAAGAAGAGAACGTGAGAATTTAATTTACGAAATAAAAGATGATGGCATTGGCGTAAATCTTGATGAAATAAGGAGTCTTTTACAAAATGTCGGTGAATCCAACAGGGGGATTGGTATAAAAAATGTAAATGACAGGCTGAAGCTTTATTTTGGAGAGAAATATGGAATTGAATTTTTTAATGAAGAGGGTGGGGGTACAAGGGTAATCGTTACGCATCCATACATCAAAGGTGGTGATTAGCATAATTAAAATACTGGTAGTTGATGATGAGGCGATCATTCGTGAAGGAATTATAAAATCCATTGATTGGGGTGCATACAGTATTGAAATAGCGGGAGAAGCAGCAAACGGCAAAGAAGCATTGGATTTTATCCAAATATCAAAACCTGACATTATTATAACAGACATACGAATGCCTGTTATAGATGGTCTTGAGCTTGCGAAGCGACTGCAAAAGCTGATACCGCCGATGAAACTAATTATATTAACCGGGTATGGTGAATTTGAGTATGCACAAAAAGCTATAGAATATAAGGTCTCGGATTTCATTTTAAAACCTGTAGGAGCGGAAGAACTTATTAAGGTTGTACTGAAATTAAAGGATGAGATCATTGCAGAAAGAGAAAAAGCCAAGGTAAGTAATTCAAACGAGGCTATGCTGAAAGAAAACCTGCCTGTTATTCAGGAAAAAATGATCAATCGGTTGCTTAACGGATTATATACTATAGAAGATACAGACAAGGTATCAAAGAAAGCTAAAGTGATGAAAATTGACTTGTCAGGACCGTGTTTTCAGGTTTTCATTATTGCAATTGATGACTATATTCACCAGCTTGGTAATAGCCCCGCAAAGAACAGGGAGCTGGTTTTGGAATCCATCTTAAGCATTTCCGAAGAGGCAATATCATCTTATGGAAAGGGATATTTACATCGGAATGAGATGGGCATGTTTGTTGGAATAATTAATAGAGACAGGATCACATTTGACATAGTCGATATGTGTAGACAGATACAATTCCTGATATCAAAGCATCTGAAATTATCTGTCTCCATTGGGATCGGAAGTAAGGTTAAAGACATTTTAAGTATTTGCAAATCTTACAATGAAGCCTTTAATGCTTTAAGAAACAGGGTTTATTCAGGTAAAAGTTCAGTCATCCATATCAGGGATATTTCAATGGACAATGAATGTGCAAGTATAATGTATATGAATAGCTTTAGTAAAGAGGAAAAAGAGCTTCAGATTTACATAAAACTGATTGATCGCAAAAAAATTAACAATTTATTAGATAGGCTTTTTAAAAGGTTTGTAACGGAAAAAGCAGATTATAACTGCATCAGGAACATATCCCTCTACTTCATGTTTGCTGCGTTTAAAGATCTAAAGGAGCTGGGAATTAATGTGGAGGACCGACTGGAGTTGCAGTTTGATCCCTTTATTGAAATTGAAAAATATGAAACTGCAGAAGAAATGAAGAAATGGATGATAAGTGTATTTAGTGATCTCTTGCATATCATAGAAAACGAAAAAAATGAGAAGTACAAATACATAGTTAAGGTTGGAATCGACTACATGATAAATCATTACAATGAGCCGCTAAGTCTTACAATAATAGCCGATGAAGTGCATGTGACCCCTAACTACTTCAGCAGAGTCTTCCGTGAAGAGACGGGACAAAATTTTATAGAATGGTTGAATAAATTCAGGGTTGATAAGGCAAAGGACTTTCTTCTGAATATCGGTATGAAAACCTATGAAGTTGCCGAAAAAGTTGGCTTTAGCGACTACAAGCACTTTTCTTATAATTTTAAAAAGTATGCCGGATGTAATCCGACAGAGTACAGGGAAATGAAAGTGTAGTTTAGCAAATGAAAAGTGTAAATATATCTTCTGCATTGATTGCTATAATGAGGCTTAGATGATTTCTTCTGCTATTTTAACGAGGTTACAAAACCACAGATCTGTGCATGGCTGGTAGCAGGCTCTGTCTGCGGTTCAGCTTCTTACAGTAGGGAACTGAACGCTCACTTAAGCAGAAATTTATTAGGTATGAATGGATACAAAGAGTTCTAATAATCGGATAAAAGCTTAATTATTTACCTGTCTTTATTATTTTCCGGTATATATAATAAACATATAAAGCGCTTTATGTTGTTGACGGACTAATACAAGTGACCTGTAACAAAACTTTATCGGTATGCAGGTCACAACACCATAGAAGTGTATTTGTAACATCATGAACTACTATGCTATTTAAAAACGGGCGTTGCAGTTTGCTCCATTAAGTATGAAGTGTACAAAACACTTGTCTATGGTTAATTATCAACTTACCAACGAAACCTCACAAATACGTTACAAATACGGTTACAGATAGTGTAAAGTAACCTATGAAAACCGCTACGAAAACATAAATCATCGATCATAAAAGGAGGTAAATAATATGAGACTTCAGTCAAAAGTATTATGTGTAATTCTTATTCTTGCAATATCAGTGGTCATGGTTGCATGTACAACACAGGGAACAAGCACTCCAACAAACGGTACTACGCAGGCTCCGACAGATGCAAAGCCTGCCCCAAAAATCGAGCTAAAAATATTAACTCAATTTTTAAAAGAAAATACTGAAACGGACTCCAGAGTAAAGGCTTTTTATAATGCTGTTAAAAAATATAGGACAGAAAATGAAAATGTAGAAGTTACAATAGAGGCTGTTGCTGCTGAGCCCTACAATGACAAAGCAAAAATACTTGCAGCAGGAAATGAGCTTCCGGATGTTTTTGAAGTATTAGGATCATGGAACAAGGGATTTGTTGAAAATGGTGTGGTCATGAACCTTACAAACATCATTAATGCAGATCCGGAATGGAAATCAATAATAAAAACAACTGCTGTAGATAACTTTAAAATTGGTGACGACATTTATGCCATATGCTTAGAAGAAGGTGGTTCAACTACTCTGCTTTTCTATAATGAAGCAATTTTAAAGGAATGTGGTGTGAATGCTCCTCCGAAGAACATGGATGATCTTTTGAATTCTATTGATGCTATTAAGGCAAAAGGCTATACTCCTATATCTTTGGGAAACAAAGGTCAGTGGGTTGCTCAATCCTGCTACTTAAGCGCTATAGGAAGCAGATACACCGG
>DAIPML010000053.1:0-15221 GCA_036768735.1 Clostridiales bacterium
GTCACACATATTTGATTCCATACGGCTCAAGGCTGAAGGTTTCTGATGGTGAGACTGTTGAAGCCGGTGACGAATTGATCGAAGGTTCTGTTAACCCTCATGATATATTAAAAATTAAAGGTATATCTGCCGTTCAATCTTATTTGCTGCGAGAGGTGCAGAAGGTTTACCGACTGCAGGGTGTTGACATTAACGACAAGCATATTGAAGTTATTGTTCGTCAGATGCTCAGAAAAGTTAAGGTGGATGAGGCTGGAGACACTAGTTTGCTTCCTGGAAGCCTTGTAGATATGTTCGAATTTGAAGATTCAAATAATGAAGCTGAAGAAAATGGGTTGAGGCCTGCAGAAGGCAAGAGAGCGCTTCTCGGAATTACAAAAGCATCGCTTGCGACAGACTCGTTCCTTTCAGCAGCGTCATTCCAGGAAACCACCAGAGTCCTCACCGAAGCAGCTATAAAAGGTAAGATAGATCCGCTCGTTGGTCTAAAGGAGAACGTAATAATCGGTAAGCTTATACCTGCAGGCACAGGTATGAATATGTACCGTGACATTGAAATTGTAGCAGGAGCTGAGCAACAACAGGAAACAGAATCTGAATCAGAAGAAGAATTACAGCTTGAAAAACTATAAGTACTAGGGGCTAGGTACTAGAAGCTAGAGGCTAGAGGCAAGGTGCTAGATGCTAGAGACTAGAGGCTAGAGACTAGAGACTAGAACCTAGAACCTAGAACCTAGAACCTAGAACATAGGTACTAGAGGCTAGAGGCTAGAGGCTAGAGGCTAGAGGCTAGAGGCTAGAGGATAGAAACTAGAGGCTAGAGACTAGAGGATAGAAACTAGAGGCTAGAGACTAGAACTTAGAGGGCTAGAAACATTAAAAGTTTAATATTAAGCGGTAGGAGATATCAGTTCTCCCGCCGCTTTTTCGTTTTCTTTTAGACTGTACGCTCTTTTGGTACACTCCTTGGATGTATCTGCTTTAATGAACAATCGTGTAATGATAATTAAATCGCCACTGCCTAAAAAAATCGGTTACATCATATTAATTATGCAATATGTTTTTTCTTTTTTGTAAATTTAGAGCAGGCCTTTTTTTGGCTTCCATCACATTTGCGAACTGAGAACATGCTGCAAAGACCGTAATTATGGTTATGTGCGGTTGGGGTGAAGGTAAAGAAAGCGCAATCAGAGCAGTGGTATTTAAGCTGCCTTTGTAATGAATCAAAATCAAAGGACAAAAAACCTGAGCAATAAAAGTCACACGATACAATACCCTTATCACGGCAAAGCACCTCGTTGTTTATTCCAACAGGTATTCCCTTTATGCAATTTTTGCAGTATTTAAATCTTACTTTGTTTTTTTTCATTATACCAATACCTTTATTGTATACTCTTTACTGCAGACTTTATATTACATATGATTACTTTGTAATTCACATATATAGACCATTAATTGATGCATGTGCCATCTGTTTTGGCTTAGCCAAAGAAAGATGATCTTGTGGTTGTCTACAATTCATGAAAACACTATACAGGTATTGTATCACAGAAAATCATTGTAGGCTAAAAATGGGAAATAACTTTTATCGACCTTTGAATAAGGTGGGAGTATTTAGCTTTTCTTCTTTACCACTATCCAACGAACGTTGTGTAGTATCCAGCAAATCCATGACTTCCAAAGTATCGTCCATGGTTACATTTACTTCGTCACCAGCAAAAAACCTTGCAATTTCTTTTAATTGAAGTGTGTATGACATGCTCATATCCACTACAAAGGGTAGAACCTTTTCTTTGGTTCTTACAACACCACCATATAAGTAAGAATCAATATTTAATTCAACAATACCTCTGCTGCCATTTTTATATTTAACGATACAAACAACGCCTTTGTCATCCTGCGTTGCTTTTACACTTTCAGCACCGGGACCCATCAATTTTTGCAGCATTTCCATTGCATGCACACCATACCAAACCACGCTGCTTCCCGCAGGGGCAACACCTAATGCACCATATACAGTTACAAATTCGGGATCGCTTAAAGCTTTTTTTGCATCGGTAACAGCTGTTACAAAACGCAATGATGAAGCGGAAAAAACGCATATACTGTTTTTCTTTGCTAAATCGTATATTATTTTACCGGAAGCATATGTATCAGCCATAGGTTTATCCAAGAAAATTGGTTTACCTAATTTCATTGCTTTCATAAAGTATTCTACATGATATGCCGGATCATTTATTTCCAGCATGATAGCATCACAGCCTGTAACACATTCATCAAAATTTTCCGAGACTTTAATACCCCAGTTTTCCAATTGAGCTTGTCGCGCATCCAAGCCTTTCTTATTCTGGAAAGGTGTTTCAAATCTCATACATGAGATTGCCTTCAAACCCTCAACTTTTAAATTAGGATCAAAATCCGGGTCATTCATTCTTTTCCCGAATTGAATGGAATGGCTGGTATCCAACCCTATCATGGCAACTTTTATTTCTTTCATGAACATATCCTCCAATTTAATATTATGGTGATTTCGCACGTGCATCAATTCCGCCGGAGGCATATAATAGCCTCACTTGTGAGGTTATTATATCATATAAATTTTTGTCTACAAGCTCATTGTCATATTTTCATCCTTTAGAACAAAAATGTATCATAATTGACGTTATGTTTTTTTGTTGTGAAAGAATGAATCATTGTGGTAAGCTTCCTCTATTAATATAATAAGGTCATAAAGAATGCAAAGGGGGAGCATCATGCAGAAAAAGATTGATATACATGTTCACACCAATCTTTATAAAAAAGAAAGAGCAAATCGACCCGGATCTACAACCATAACCCCGGAAGAGTTCAAGATGGTATTTGATAAACTTGGTATCGGCAAAGCAGTTAACCTTCCCGGTTTAAGCCCGGAATACCCTTCACAGCTTCAATTCAATGATGAAGCTTGCCGTATCGTACAAAAATACCCGGATATGTTTTATTGGTTTTGCAATATAAACCCCAAACTTGTTGAAAATAAACCGGATATTGATTTTTCTGACTACATTAGTTTTTACAAAAAATTAGGTGCAAAGGGTGTCGGAGAGATAACTGCAAATGTTCATTTTGATGAACCGCTTATTCAGAACTTATTTATGAATTGCGAAAAATACGGTATGCCGGTCTTGTTCCATATTGGCCCTCAGATAGGTGGCTGCTATGGATTGGTTGATGATCCTGGGCTACCCAGACTTGAAAAGTCACTTGCAAAATTTCCAAAACTAAAATTTATTGGGCACTCGCAGCCATTCTGGTCGGAAATCAGCAGTGATCTTCCGGTAGAAAAACGTAATTTCTATCCTAAAGGTAAAGTTACTCCCGGAAGAATTGTTGATCTATTGAGGAAATATCCTAACCTGTATGGAGATATGTCAGCTTATAGCGGATATAACGCAGTATCTCGTGATCCGGAATTTGCATATTCATTTATAGAAGAATTCCAGGATAGACTTTTTTATGGTACAGATATTAACGATCCACAACACATAACAATGGAAATGTGTAAGCTCTCTGCTTGGCTGGATGAAGCCTATAGCAAGGGCAATATCTCTAGAAAAGCTTATGAAAAAGTTAGTTACGGAAATGCTTTAGACTTGCTTGAAAGTTGAATAAGTGCTTGAGCAAATACACCCCAAAATGCGGGGGGCAAAAAAATACACTTCCTGCTATACGACCTGGCGAGCATATAGGCAGAGGTGTATTTGGGGGCATTTTGAAAAGCACTGTCTATTGATTGCTTTAAATAAATCATCTATAATTGATTCAGTTGGAGAATTTGCTTTGCTTGGCAGATGGATTTGAAAACCCATCTGCCAGGTTAGATGATTAAGTTAAAGAGCATGTCCGTAGTGAAAAGGGAAATCATGAAAATGATGAAAAAGTTACGCAACTTTATACTCTATCAAGGTTTTTTTTCACTAATAATTGTTTTGTTGTGCACATTTATATCAAACGCTGTATCATATAATTTTATGCAAAAGGAAATGTCTGCGTGGCTCATCGAAAATAATAATAAATTGCTAAAACAGTATGCAAAAGCAATCGATTCAATGGTTATTTCAAATTCATCCGAAATATATTTCCAAATACTTACAGACACAAGTACTAACCAACTAATGAGGTATTATATTTACAACCCACTATCCGACAATATGCTTGACACAGTAAAAATTAGTCAATATATGCAAGCTTTGAAGGAATCAAACGATCTGATCAATTCAGTAGCGATATTTTATTCAGACAACCATCTGCTTATATCAAGTGATAAAATAAGATATGATTTATTTAGTGACAGAAATAATGATGAACTTCAGTATTATTTTGATTTGCTCGAGAGTTTACAGAAGAATGAGTCTGAATCTGAATACAGGAATATAATTGAAGAAGACAAGCTTGTTATGACTCGCGCTATATTAAGTGGAAGCAAGATCAGGGCATTGGTTGAGATAAGCTATAATACCAATTACCTCAGGGATAAGCTGAAAGATTCACTGCCACCTGAATTTGGAAAGATCTTGGTGACAGATAAATATGGGAACATAATTTTTGATATAGATGATGAATATAAAGTGAAAAAACTGACTGATGATCCGTTATATTCAGATGTTAAACAAGGCGCAGATGGGTATTATATTTCAAAAAATGAAGGAGTACCATGTATAGTTTCATATTCTATACAAAATGAATGGAAGTATATATCTATTGCACCGATGAACATTTATCTTGAGCCGGTAAAATTCATTCTGGAAAATCTTTTTATTTCTGCAATCATAACCGTACTGGCAGGTATAATAATATCGATAGTGATCTCATCCTACCAATCACGTCCAATGAAATCTATTGTTGAACTATGTGACCAAGCCAACCTCGAATTAGATGCCGGTGGCGACACATATGGCATTATTCGGAAAACACTATCAGGCTTAATGGATAAGGTGGATGCAAAGGATCATAAATTAGGCAGAATAATGCCCGTCCTGCAAGATAATTTCATTTTATGGCTGCTTTCCGAATCTCCAGCAGATGCAGATGAGGTACAGGATAATATGATGCTGATGCAAATTAGTTTTCCATATAAAAATTATTGTGTTATAGCAATAAAGGCTGAATTTGTTATGACGGACTCTGAAGACTATATTGATGAATTTAAGCAAGAATATGCTCTCGCTGAAATGAGACTGAGATTTGAGAATGTTTTTAGCAGTAATGAAGGCATATGCTGTTTTCACAAGAAAGGCACAATCATATTGGGTTTTGTAAACTTTAATTATGATGAAGAGCTCTTTCATACTGTCTGCGATAAGCTATCTAAAAATACTATTTATGGTTACCATATTTATTCATGTTCCAGTCCTGTGGTTCAGGATATTAACGATATTGCAGATGCTGCAAAGAACTGTGTATACGGTCTTAGATATAGTTTCATATATCCCGAAAAGAAATATTCTACCACTATAGAAATCAGTAATTACAGTGAAAAGCCGGTATTGAGTATTCAGTCCATGATAAAAGGCTTTACATCATGGATGAAGCTTAAAGACTATGACCGTTGCCTGTATGAATTGGATCGCTTCGTTGAGAGTGTGCGTAAAGATGGAGTCAGTATTGATGATATCCATGCCATAATGCATGGCGTAGCTCTTGAAATTGAAAGTGAAAGCAGTATTGATTCAAAATTCAGGCACGATATCGGAGCAATTATTTCCAGTGCTACAGATATTTTAAGTTTTAAAAGATTGCTATCCGATCGGATCTTAAGTTTAGAGAAAGTGAGTATTAAATATAGTGATAATACAACGGACAAGCTGATTCATAATGCGAAAGAATATATTATGGAAAAATTGACAGATTCTCAATTGTCTTTACAGCTTACAGCTCAGACGCTGGGTGTCAGTACTGCATACCTGAGTCGTACTTTTTCCGAACGGGAAGGGATCACTTTTGTTGAATTTATAACAAATGCCAAAATGGAGTATGGACGCAGATTATTGGTCGAAACAGACCTTACGTTAAATGAGATATCCGCTAAGCTTAATTATGCATCTGCTCAATACTTCATCAGCCGTTTCAAAAAGCATTTCGGCACAACTCCAAGCGTTTACAGGAAAATGAATACCGTAAGGTGATTCCGGGTCAAAAATTTATAATAAGTAATAATATTATCATTTCTATAAAGTAATCTGATTTGCAGTAAGCAAGCAGTTTGCAAGAAGTATAATTTTATGTTGTTAAAGATTGAATCATTGAAAAAACATTGTATTGGTTTATATAATTTAATCATCAGGATTCCATAAATCTTGAAAATACTATATCGGGAGGAGTAAAGTATGAAAAAGGCAAAATCAACAATATTGCTTGCTTTAATTCTAGTAACAGTTTTATTGATGAGTTCGTGTGTAACAGGCGGGGTGACCGTAGACACAGATTCCACAACTAATACTGCAGCTACTGAAACAAAAACTCCAACACCAACTACCACTAAAAAGGAAGAGCCCGTTAAATTCAGTATTTTCTATCAGGAAGCCGGTCAGACTTTTCCGGATGGTTTTAAGCATGAAGACAACTGGTTTATCAATTACATTTGTGAAAAAGCAAATGTCGAGTTGACTGAAGTTATCGTTCCTGCTTATGCTGACACTCAGACAAAGTTCAATTTAATGATGTCCTCCGGTGAAATACCTGACCTAGTAGAGCGGGCTGATCCGGCTACCATGAAGCAGTATGGCGCAGAAGGAGCGTTTTTACCTGTTCTTGATATTATCAAGAATTCACCGGTATTATCATCTTTCTATACGGATGTCCAGCTGCAGGCAATGCAGTCTTCGGATGGCAAAAACTATGTTATAATAACGCCTCCAATGGTTGACGATTACAGTGGCATTTTCGTCAGGTGGGATCTGCTGCAGAAGTTAGGATATACAAAGCTGCCCGAATCATTGGATGAATGGGTGGAAGCCTTGCGTAAGCTTAAACAGCTAGATCCAACTTCAATACCTCTTGTTGCGAGACAAAACCTGTCAAGGGCACAGTTTGTTTTCAGACCTTACAATGTTGGTTCAACCGGTAGCGGATGGCAATATTATCCTGAGAGAGACAAAGTGTGCAATGTGTGGGAAGGCGATAATATCGTAAGAGCTGTGGAATTTGGTAAAATGCTTTATGATGAAGGTCTTTGGGATCAGGAGTTTGCTACTACAAACAGTGGGGATTATACACAGAAGATCCTACGCAATAATGTGCTCTATCATTGCACGAACTTTGGAAGTCTGAGCGGCTGGATACAGCGATTTATCAATGACGACCAAACAGATGTGAGGCTTGTTGCAACAAAAATGCCGATAGCAGAAAATGTTGGGATTGATCAATGGTATAACGTGCCGTTCCCTAACGGTAGCTATGCATTTGGAATTAACAAAAACTCAAAAGCAGTTGACGGTATTGTACGTTTCCTTGAGGTTTTATATGGCGATGAAGTGAAAGATATCGCTACATATGGGCGTGAAGGTATTGAATATAAGGTGGTCAATAACGAAAAAGTTCCAATATTCCCGGCTGCAATTGACAATTCATATTTAGGGTTGTATGGTTGGGTATCAGCTAATAATTCTGAGTCATTGAACTTTGGGAATAAGCTGAACATTGATGCGGGCACAAAATTGAGTGATACGGAAAAAGTAGATTATTATAAGCTCGTTTCTGATGAAGATAAAAAGAACAGGGAATTGCTTTTTGGAAAAATCAGCTATGATCCATTGCTTGCATTTGCACAACCACTTGAGGACACACTGAAAAATGAGTCCACACAGGCGATTGAATTTCAAAAAAGCCTTGTGACGAAAGCGATTATCGGTGAGATCACCATTGATGAATTCAAAGCTCAGAAAGAGGGCTTCCTCACGAAATACCAACACATTACGGACGCATACAACAAAGCAGTTAATGACGCAAAAACAAAATATAAACTAAACTAAACTAATAGCAAATTTATTAGAAGCAAGCTTTAGCTTGCGACCAGACATTCAGTGGGGGCATTGAACCCCCACTGAAGCAAAAATCGGTTTATCTTCCGAACACGTTTTTTAGCCCTAGGGCTAAAAATGCACTCTGAAGCAGATAAATAACCACACTTGTATGCTTGTAACGTCGTAACGGGGGTTTATATGGAAAAAATTGTTCAAGCTCCGGTAATGATTAATCATAAAAAACCGGACTTAAAAACTAGGTTTAAAAAATCAATACCCATTTATATGTTGCTTATTCCAGCTATGTTACTACTGTTGGCGTTTCATTATGCGCCAATATTCGGGATTGTCATTGCATTCGAAGATTATAGCCCTTTTAGAGGCGTATTTGGTAGTCAATGGGTTTGGTTAAAGCATTTTAAACTGTTCCTTTCTGATGAGAATTTCTGGCGCGTAATGAAAAACACGGTTATCATTAATTTGTATCAGCTTACTTTCGGATTTCCCTTTCCGATTATTTTTGCGCTTTTCATTAATGAGTTAAGATCAAATAGGTTTAAGAAGGTAATACAGACAATAAGCTATCTGCCACACTTCCTATCCTGGGTTGTTGTTGCAAGTATTGTAACAACGATACTATCACCTTCAACCGGGATAATAAATAATGTTTTAACATCCGTCTTTCAAATGGATAGTATCTATTTTTTAGCAAAACCGCAATACTTCAGAACAATCCTAGTAGTTTCCAGCATATGGAAGAATTTTGGAATGTCATCTGTTTACTATATCGCTTCACTTGCATCCATTGATCAGGAGCTTTATCAAGCCGCTGCTATTGATGGGGCCGGAAGACTAAAGCAAACCTGGCACATAACTCTTCCTGGGCTGCGCAACATTATCATTGTTCTTTTAGTTATAAACATAGGAAGCTTGATCAATATCGGTTTTGACCAGATATATCTGTTGTATAATCCACTTGTATATGATGTTGGTGATGTTATCAGCACATATACATACCGTATGGGCATAGAAAAGACACAATACTCTATTACGGCAGCAATCGGTATAACACAATCTGCAGTAAACTTCGCACTTGTTTTCTCAGCAAACAAACTGTCCCGTTTAGTAGCCGGTTGGTCGCTATGGTAGGAGGTCACACATGAAAAGAACTCTTGGTGAAAAAGCCTTTCAATGGGTAGATATTGTAGTCATGATTATAATAATTGCTACAATCCTCTTCCCTTTCATGAATATAATAAGTCTTTCTGTGAGCAGTCGTGAGGCAATTATGCAAAGAAGCGTCTCAATTTGGCCAAAAGGCTTTAATTTGGCGGCATATAGAGAAATATTGGGAAGCACTCTGTTTCTACGATCACTTGCAAATACAGTCGGTCTTACAATTATAGGGACATTCTTATCCGTTATTCTTACACTAATGGTTTCCTATGCAATGACAAAAGATTTCCTCGGTAAAAAATTTACCACCTACTTCTTTGTCATAACAATGTATTTTTCCGGTGGATTGATTCCAACATACTTGGTTGTTGCTAAATATCTTAACATGCGGAATACTTATATGGCACTCATATTGCCTGCTTTAATCAATGTGTTCTACATCATTGTCATGCGAAGCCAGATCGAAAATATTCCATCGAGTATATTTGATGCAGCTTATATTGATGGTGCCAATGAATACCAGACAGTTTTCCAGATTGTGATGCCGACCATTACCCCGACGATTGCTGCTATTTCAATGTTCTTTGCTTTAGGGAAATGGAATTCTTGGTTTCCGGTCATGGTCTATACTGATTATCAGAAATTCTGGACCGTTCAGTACTATCTCAGGATTGTAGTGTTTTCGAAATTCATTGAAGCGAGAGACGGTTCTGAACTGGTACTGAAGGAGATGCAAATACCTGAGGAAAACTTCAGGATGGCAGCAATAATTATCGTCGCATTACCTATAGTAGCAATATATCCTTTTGTTCAGAAGTACTTCGTCAAGGGAATTATATCGGGTGCGGTAAAAGGTTGATATGCACGCAGAGCTGCACAGGTAAATGCATTGAGAAGAAAGAATGTAAAATGATCTTTGCTTACTGGTGTTTTGTAACACTTCATTCTTATATAACCATTCGAAGTGCTACAAATACACTTCCTTGGTTGTTGTGGTCTGCATACCATAGTTTTAGCTGTTACAGACCACAAGGAGGGTATTATAGTGAATATAGTAATCATAACTGATCTTGAAGGTATAAGCGGAGTAGATACTATGGAGATGGTGTCTGAAAAATGCACACCCGGACACAGATTTGCTTTGGAACGCCTTATGTTAGACGCAAATGCAGCAATTGAAGGTCTGTTCGAAGGCGGAGCTAATAAAGTTTATGTGATTGACGGTCACGGCAGCGGAAACAATTTTATACAGGAAATACTCGATCCCCGTGCAATACATCTAATCAGTGGTGGAGCTTGGGGAGCTTGGTATGATTTGATAAAAAAAGGTGAAATAGATGCATGTATAGAAATCGGCTTACATGCGATGCCGGGAACCATAAACGGTTTTCTTGATCACACACAAAGCTCAAAGTCTTGGTACAATTACATAGTTAATGGTCGTAAGAGCGGTGAAATAGCTCAGGGTGCTATTTTTGCCGGAGCTTATGATGTGCCTTTTATCATGGTTAGCGGAGATGAGGCTGCATGTGTCGAAGCAAGGGAATTCCTTGGTGATATCGAATGCGCAGTAGTTAAATACGGTATTGGTAGAAACAAGGCACGTCTTGTAGACTTGGATGAAGCACTTAATAGAATAAAAGAGGCTGCATGCAAAAGCATTAGGCTGATAGGCAGCGCTAAACCATATAAACCGCTTATGCCTCTTGAAATAAAAATTGAGTACTATCGTACTGATATGTGCAAGTCACGACTCGAGCGGGATGCTAATGTTGAAAGAATAGATGCCAGGGCAGTTCGCAAGATTGTGTATAAAATAGAAAGCTATCATGACATTTTATGATAACTTAACAGGAAGAAATTGTGATATATTTTTCCTACAGATTTGTCTGTAGGAAGCTGCAGCGAGCTGTAACCTGGTGCAAACGCAATATATAAAAAATAATAGTGTGACAGGAAAAACAATTGCTGTTCTTGGTATTGTAAAATATGAATTTGAATTTATAAGGGTGATACGACGATGATTGCTGATGATGGAACTTTAAAAGTTGCGATTGCAGGCGATATTTGTATGCGCAACCTTACAGAGCTTATGGATGCGGAGTTTTCAAGGGCTGCATTAAGTGAAATACAACCGATTTTAGATAATGCGGATGTACGCCTGATCAACTTGGAGAATCCTTTAATAGACAGCGATAGAGCTATCGCAAAATCTGGTCCGTCTCTAAAGGCAAAGCCGGAGAATATAGCATTCCTGAAGGAAGGACACTTTCACTGTGCATTGCTTGCAAACAATCATATTGGTGATTATGGTGAAGAAGGTATTTACTCTACACTTAAAACACTTGATGAGGCAGGAATAGGACATACCGGAGCAGGCGGAAACCTTGATGAAAGCTATGCCCCGTGGTATTTTGAAGCAAATGGTCTTAAACTTGCAGTTATTGCGGTATGTGAAAATGAATTCGGGATTGCGGAGCAAGATAAGGCAGGAACCGCAGGTCTGGACACATATCGTGTGTATCATGCCATAAAAAATGCCAAAATTTATGCGGACTTTGTAATAATCATTATCCATGGTGGAAATGAGTATAACCCAATACCTACTCCCCGAACTGTATCACGCTATCGTCTATTTGCGGAGTTTGGAGCAAATGCTGTTATAGGCATGCACCCACACTGCATGCAGGGGTTTGAGCTTTATAATCATATCCCGATTGTTTACAGCACCGGCAACTTCCTATTCTCCAAGCCTACTGCTGAAGATCCGAGGGATTCGTGGTATCATGGCTATTTACCGTTTATAAGCTTTAAAAAGGGGGAACCTGCTAGTCTTGAGGTTATCCCATATCATTTTAATAAAGAGTGTACACTTATATCGCCGCTAAAGGAAGATATAAAAATTAAAATGTTATCTTATCTTGATGAGATATCCAGACCAATCCAGGATGAAAAACTACTCACGGAATTTTTTATGGGGTGGTGCGTAATATCAGGTACCCGTCACGGAAGGTATATAGTTTACAAGCCTGAATATGTGGATGAACAGGAATTCCCGACAGACCACCCGCTGCTGGCACTTCGCAACATGCATACCTGCGAGGCTGCCAACGAGATGATGACTGCATTTTTTAAAATGCTTGCAGATGGCAAGCTTAATATAGGCAAATCAATGGTAGACGAAATAAAACGACTGCAGAAGATGCCTGTATAATGTGTGAAGTCTCATGCTGCAACGTATGTTGTATCGATGGATAAATTGATAAGCTAACTATTAGACTGAATTGAAACGAAATAACTTATTACTATTATACACAAATTAGGAGGATGCTTGATGACAGAAAAACTTGCAATATTCGGAGGACCAAAAACAGTATTGTCTGATCCTGGAGATATGTTCGTATGGCCTATCATCACCAAAGAAGATGACGATGCCGTATTGGATGTTCTGCACAGGAGAGCCATGTCAGGTACCGATGTTACAAAGCTGTTTGAAAAGGATATCGCCAAATGGCAGGGGTCAGAATATGCGCTTGCCTTCAGCAGCGGCACAGCAGCGATTCATGCTGCAATGTTTGCATGCAAGGTCGGCATTGGTGATGAAATCATTGTTCCAAGCGTAACCTACTGGGCTTCTGCAGCGCAGGTATTTTCACTGGGAGGCACGCCTGTTTTTGCAGAGATAGATCCGGATACACTGTGCCTCGATCCAAAGGATATTGAGCATCGCATTACGGAAAAAACAAAAGCAATTGTTGTCGTTCATTATTGCGGTCACCCTGCAGATATGGATGCTATCATGGACATTGCGCGTCGTCGCAATCTCAAGGTAATCGAAGATGTTTCACATGCGCAGGGTGGGCTTTACAAGGGGCGCAAGCTCGGCTCGATCGGGGATGTGGGCGCAATGTCAATGATGACAGGAAAATCCTTTGCCATTGGCGAAGGAGGCATGCTCGTGACCAATGATCGGGAAATTTACGATAGAGCCATTATTTTTGGGCATCATGACGGAGCACATACGCGTGAAATACAGACAGAATACCTTAAAGAATATATAGGGCTTCCAATGGGAGGGTATAAGTTCCGTATGCATCAGATGAGTTCTGCTGTAGGACGTGTACAAATTAAGTATTATGATGAGCGCACAGCAGAGATACGCAAAGCTATGAATTACTTCTGGGATCTTCTGGAGGGGGTACCGGGATTAAAAGCGCACAGGACATCTCCTGATTCGGGAAGCAATATGGCAGGGTGGTACGCACCCCATGGCCTTTTCAGAACGGAAGAGTTAGGCGGACTTTCAGTAACAAGATTTTGTGAAGCAGTTAGAGCCGAAGGTATTTCTGCATGCAATCCGGGTTGCAACGCTGCTCTGCATACTCATACATTGTTCAATACCTGTGATGTATATGGAAACGGAAAACCAACAAGAATTGCAAACTCAAATTGGGATGTAAGAGAAAATGATAAGTCTTTGCCTGTTAGTGAAAAAATAGGAACTATGGCATATGGTATACCTTGGTTTATACATTATAGACCGGAAATTATTGAACAATATGCAAAAGCATACCGAAAAGCAGCAGAAAATTATAAGGATCTACTGAAAGGCGATCCTGGCAACCCTCCAAGGTTAGGTGGGTGGGTATTTTTCAAGCAGCATTAGGGAAAAAGATAGTGTAAAGTAGCGTATGATAAACGCTGCAGACCACTACCAAGATAAAATTGGACCTTGGAAAGGAAAAGGTAAGGTTGAATTTTATGAATGAAATATTAAAACAAATATACAGCCGGAAATATTCAGAGAGCAGATGTATGGATATTTTCATACCTGAAGCGAATCCCAGTGGAATCTGTATACTGTTTATACACGGCGGAGGCTGGTGCGCAGGAAACAGAGCGTCATGGCAACCTGTGGCAAGGCATTTCTGCCAGATGGAATATACCTGCGTGTCAACTGGATATCGGCTTGCACCCGAAAGCCAGTATCCAAGCCAGGTTGAGGATGTACGTCTGGCTATGTCATATCTCAAAGAAAAAGCAGCCGATTATAAATTCGATCCGCAGAAAGTTGCTGCAATGGGGTCTTCTTCAGGAGCGCATCTGGTACTGATGCTTGCTACAATAACGCCTGAAGATGAGTTGGGATATTCTGAAGAGATGAATATACTTGATACTCGTCCTCGCCTTGCAGTTTGTTATTGTCCTGTGACTACCGTTCATTTATATACAGAGCTTTGGCAGGGACGACCCTCTTTGCCGGAATTTGTTCCGAAGTTCATGGGGACTGAAGAGTGTAAGCATCCAGAGCTCTTTAAAGAAGCATCTCCGACGGATCGTATTAAAGGAGGAGAACCTCCTGCTCTTTTTGTCCATGGCGATGCAGACACTACAGTGCCCTTGATTCAATCCCAAATCGTATGTGATAAGATAAATCGTTTTGGAGGCAATGCGCAGTTAGCTGTTTTACCTGGTGTCAGACATGGTTTTGGCTATGGTGTTGATACACCTGCACAAAAGGAAGCGATAAAGCTTACAGAAGAATTTATAAAGAAATATGGGACTGACTCAGCAACCGTTCACATTTAAAGCTTTTAATATAACAATTTCTATTAGAAGGGTGAGGTCATGATAATGAAAGAGAAAATTACTGTTGGTCTTATAGGCTTCGGAAAACGTGGGAAATCACTTTTGAAGAATATCCTAATACCAATGACGAAAATGGACATCGAAATAAAAGGTGTATGCGATTTATATGAGGATCGGGCACGTTTTGCTGCCGATTATGTCAAAGATGCTATTGGTATTAAACCCCTTTGCACTACAGACTACCGTGACATCACGACAATGGACGGTTTAGATGCTGTAATAATTATGTCGGCATGGGAATCACATATACCGGTAGCGCTTTCTGCCATGAAATCGGGTAAATATGTCGGGTTTGAGGTTGGAGGGGGATATTCCCTTGACGATTGCTGGAAGCTGGTGCATACCTCAGAGGATACGGGTATGCCCTGCATGCTGTTTGAAAACTGCTGTTATGGG
>DAIPML010000054.1:0-15127 GCA_036768735.1 Clostridiales bacterium
TCTTCTGTCCCCACGGTTATTCTAATCCATTTTCCCATAAACGGACGTATTATTACACCTTTGTGAAGCAATTTTTGAAACATTTCACCTGATGAAATTGGCATCTCCACCCAGACGAAATTAGCATGGGATCTTACATACCGAAGCCCAAGCCTTTCAAAAGCTTTGTAGAGCATATCAAGGCCTGTTTTGTTTATTTTCAAAACATCATTAATAAAACCTTTATCATCAAGAGCCGCAAGAGCAGCTATCTGAGCGAGTGTATTCACGTTAAATGGCGGACGCACACGATTAAGGTATGAAACCATTTCTTCCGAGGCCATCCCATAACCCACACGCAGGGATGCAAGACCATATGCCTTTGAGAATGTCCGAAGAACAATAATATTAGGATATTTTTCAAGTAGGGGTACTGATTCGGGATATCCTTCGCCTTGTGCGAATTCGTAATACGCCTCATCAAGTACAACAACAATATTTGACGGAACAGACTTCAAAAATTCTTCCTGTTGTTCAGCTGTGATTATTGTTCCGGTTGGATTGTTTGGGTTGCATATCCAAATTATTTTAGTTTTGTCTGTGATAGAGTTTTTCATTGCTTCCAAATCGTGAGTAAAATCCTTTAGAGGCACTATAACAGGTTTTGCGCCTGTTGCTCTAACTGCGGTATCGTACCATGAAAAAGACGGTTCAGCATAAATGGATTCATCTTCAGCATTTAAAAACACCTGGGCTATAAAGGTGATAATCTCATTGGAACCTGCACCGAATACAAATTGCTCAGGCTTAAGGGAATGTTTTTCAGCCAGCTTATTGCGAAGAACTGTGGCATTTCCATCAGGATACAATGAAAGGTCTGTTAATGCATTCGATAAAGCTCGAGTAACCTTTTGTGAGCACCCCAAAGGATTTTCATTGGAAGCAAGCTTTATCACGTCGGATAGCCCCAGCTCCCTTTGAACATCGCTAATTGGCTTTCCCGGAACGTAAGGAAGTATATTTTCATATACATCTCTGTATGGCAGTGTCATAAAAAATCATCCTTTCTATTATGTAAAGGCTGTTTAGGCTCATCTATAAACCCGTGTTGAGGTTTTAAATGATACAGTCAACAAGCCCTTTTGTGTCATTACAACATATTCTAATAAAAAGGAGGAATATTAGCAAGGGCAAAACCAATATTTTTCAACGATGTCGTAGTAAAGCGTCAAAGCTATGATATATTCAGGTATAGTATTCCTGCGTGATACTACTGCATGTCTACCAGAACATACTTTAAACGCTATTTGGAGTACTGTTGCGATTGCAAGATAAATGATTAAGAACTCCGGCATATCGTAATATATTCATAATTACAGGATTAAGCAAGGCAGGAGTGCGTTCGGAAATCCATGCCTACATCTTTGTTTGCATTTTTCATCTATTTGGATTGCTTGAGCGAAGTCTATGAAGATACGGCTTTCGAAATATTATTTAATTTGATCTATAAGCCAATCATTCAATACCGTCCTGCTGAAAAAAAGCTTTCCATTAATATTAACATAAGGAATTTCACCTAATTTACCATCAAACAAATCTTTAGTAAATTCCTCTATATCATTATAATAAAAAAAGCTCGCAATTTCACCTAATGGCATAAATTCAGTTTCTTTAACATCGCTAGAATTAATGGATTGTGATATACCAAGAGAGCCGTGTACAATATGGTTTTGATTTTCAAGTTTGCTTATGTTGTTGCTAAAAATCAATGAACTTACAATAATACAAGATCCAAGGAATAAAAAGCCAAATAGTATTGATATTGTGTTCTTCACAACAATCACCTCCAAGTATATACTGGGTTAATGATTTTTGCAGCTATACTGCAAATTTTTAGTATAATTATGAAAAGCATAAGATATTAACATCCTATGCTTTTCATGTAGTTTACATTTATTTTGTCAATTTTGAAACATAATTAATGTAATATTCTCTAATTTAATATTATCATATTAAATTGAAGTAACAAAGATATAATACGTTAATTTCAAACTAATAGGTTTAAGGAAAAACGGATGGAGGATTTGGGGTTCGAGCCTGTCTATCTTGCGCAATATTAGTATAATCCTCATACTGTGTAGCATCGACGAGTAAAGTTCTGTTATCCCCAGATACACCAGTTTCTTCGATGGTCATCGCTCCGGTAAGAACGTTTATATAATAATTTTTTACAACGCCAACATAATTATCCTTATAATATTTTACATAAGGCCTGTGATACCAAACAGTCCATGCTGGTACTTTTGTCCCGACGGTGAATTTGGATGTGTAACTGTTATCGTATGAAGCTGAGAATCCAAATTTCAACTTTATCTCAACATCACCAGTGAAGCCCAAAGAATAGCTTATTGTTTTAGCTTTTTCCTCAGTTACTTCTAATTCTAAAGAAGATCTATAATTATCATACCCAGACCAAGCTACTGAAGCTGCGGTAACTAAAGATGAATCAGTAATATACGGTCCTTGCAGCCATATACTATCAAGTAATACCCACGGAAAAGATAACGATGAAGTTCTGACTGTATCCTCAAAATCCATTTTGCTTGCTGTTTAAATTTTTCACGAATATACATGTTTAGCTCGTTTTCATCTAAGGGAGCATTTTTGTCGTATTTTTTTACTCCTTCTTTTATTTTTTCATAATCAGCTTTACATTCCTTTTTGTCTTCCTTAGGAAGTTTGTAATAAGTAATGTATTCGATTGTTTCAACAATACCATCATCTGAGACGATTACATCATCTCCATAAGCTTTTGCCGAGGCACAAACATTAAACAAAGATGCTAAAGCTATAAAAGTCGCAAATAATGTCGTAATTTTTTTAAATTTTTTAATCATAAATATATCATTCCTTTCAACTATTTTATAAAATAATAAATAAAAATCAGCTTTCATAATTATTGTGACCATTGGTGTTTTTCATACAGTTTTGTACTCTTCTGATTTGAAATATATGCTGTTTTATCCAATCATATATTTAGTTACCTTAATTGAGGTGCAATATTACTACCCTACACTACACCCTATGCTATACTTCTGGATTATGTTATTTAAACTCCAAAAAATCAACACAAATTTCTTGTAAACGTCTTTCTAAGGAATGTTTACTCTTGGTTTATCTGGAGACCTAATATATACCATAGTATATCCACCTCCTTTCTCTATAGGATGAATTTTGTGTTAATTGCTTAAACCCGAAATCCGCTAAGATCAGGCGTTTTAAGGGCGGTGTATCTATTTTATTTAATCGCATTTCGCATTTACTATGTAAAATGCTTAATAAAAAATATGATGTAATGATTTGAATGCCTTATCTTTATTGACCTATTATATTGGTACCCTTTATCTTTTGTAAATACAAATTGCATAAACGGTACATTTTTTAGCGTAAAAAGATATTTTGATCGTTTATACAAGAAAAAGGGCTGTTTATGCAAAAAGTATTGACAAAAGAATTAAAGTATGGTTAGTCTGTGGAGCTTAAATTTGAATGTGTAAGCAAGGAACAATATTTTTCAACAAATTCATACACGTTTCAAACCTTGATTGTGCAAGGATTCGCTTAAATCAGGCTCCAGGCTCGGGCGCTTGGGAATCATGCATCTAATTAAGGAAGCATATTTTTGTAGCAAACTATTGGCTTCCTTTTCTGTTTGTCCTTCTGCGTAAATGTGGATAAATGGTTTTTGCCCATCGGGAATTATAATTACCCAGGAATCATGAAAATCTATCCTGAGCCCATCTAAAAGCTGAACATGGGATGCATTATCGGAAAAAACAGTGCGCATTACTCTTCCAATTTGCTCAAAAGGGCAAAGGATTGTTGTTTGCTTTAGATAATATGAGGGAATCAGCTTTAAAAGCATATCCAAAGATGTATTATTAGTGCATAAAAATTCAATAATCTTAATAAGTGACGCAACTGCATCATACTGAATCATGTACTGGTTTATAGCACCGGAGTAAACGTCGTCCTTCATAAGCTCCCGAAGCAAATGGTATTTGGGGATTTTTGTCCTTTTCACCTGACCTCCAAGTCTTTTTGCCATTTGCCCTAATGCATATGTCATGTTAATCGGAGCTATGACACGATAGCCGGGAATACTCTTAAATAGGATGAACGAGCTTAACAAGAAAAAATGGTTTTCATCAATAATTTTACCGTAGGAATCAAACAGTATTAATTTTTCGCCATTACAATCTATGTATGCCATTATGTCTACATCTAACAAGTGACCCATATTTTGAATAGAACTGTATTCAAATTGCTCAATCAGCATCTCTCCACTGATAGCAATGTTAAGCTCCGAGAAGACTTTTCTTGCGAATGTGAGCATATCTTCGCAGTTTGACATAATAAATATTTTAAGACGATTCTTTTGTACTGAATCTAAGCAAACTCTTTGATTCAAATTATTAATATAGCTTGTGTAGAAATTATTCACAGGATTTATGTCCAAAACGGAGCAGGCTCTGCATCGTATGAAATCCTCCCTGTAAAATGCGTATTCGATGGTTCTTTCCATAGTACTGTCTATGTTTGCGCCATTACTGTCAAAGATACTTATTTCAAGCTTGTCAAGTGATTCGGAGCTTCTTTGTATATGAACACCTCCGTTTGCCTTATGAAAACAAACAGCTTGACGGGAAAGGGGAGTGGGCACTTCATCAAGACTGGAGATAAAAACACCCACAGACATCAAGCCTGACATAAAAGCATATTTAAATAACCTGGAAGTTGATTTTTTATCGGAGGAAACAATTACGCTGCTTCCAACGCCCAGTACGGAACCATAAGCTGCACCAAGCCTTGTAGCAAATTCAGGCGTTATATCTACATTAATTGTACCTGAAACAAGATTGCTAACAAAAAGTGATTGGTTGTGTTTTGCAGCCCATATAACGTTTCTGTCGATTATGGACAAGGATTCTATTGTTTTGCCAGGCCAAATTCTAATGTTTGGTTTTATTACAGAACGCTCCTGAACAATGCATTCATCCCCAATAACAGCATTCTCATATGACAGGACATATTGCATAAACCTTACATTGGTTCCAAGAATGCTTCCGCGAAGCTCCGAGCCCTTGCCAATCGTGCAATTACTTAATAGGAGGCTTCTTTTCAAAGAGGCTTGATCTTCAATAATGCAATTATCACCAATGACTGTATATTTGTCTATAATGACATTATGGCCGATATAGCAGTTGTTCCCTATTACGCAAGGACTGTTTATTATAGCATCTGCTTCAATAACAGTAGATTTGCCGATAAAAATGTTTTCAGGTGTTTCTTGTTTTTCTATGTAGGGCATTAGCTTATAATCCAGCATATCCCAGTGGGTTTTCAAGTAAGCTTCCGGAGAACCAACATCCGACCAATAGCAAGAGGTTGAATACCCTAAAATGGGAAGTCTTCTCTCTAAAAGCTGAGGAAAAAGATCTCCGCATAAGTCAAAAGGTCTGTTGGGTTTAATATGATTAAGGACCTCAGGCTTCATGACGTAAATTCCCATATTAACAGTATCGCTAAAAACATCTCTCTTGCAGGGCTTTTCGGAAAAGCCGGTAATATAGCAATTAGCGTCGGTAAGAGCAATCCCAAAGCTTTGTGGGTTACTTGCTTTCGTTAGAACCATTGTAACTAAAGCTTTCTTTAATGTGTGAAACTCCACGACATCACTTAGGTTCAAATCTGTTATACAATCTCCGCAAATTACAAGAAAAGGTTCGTTCAAAAAGGAAGCCGTATTCAATAAGCTGCCGGCTGTACCAAGGGGATGCTTTTCAATAAAATAGGTTAAACTTACTCCCCATTTTGAGCCATCTTTAAAGTAGTTTTCAATTTCCTGGGGCATATACATCATCGTGATGCCTATTTCTTTGATGTTGTGCTTTTTCAGTAGCATAATTATATGCTCCAAAAGGGGTATGTTCATGACAGGAATCATAGGCTTTGGCGTTTTGCATGTAAGGGGGCGAAGTCTGGTTCCTTTGCCCCCTGCTAGTATTATTGCTTTCACAGATATCTCTCCCCGTAAATTTAATAGTTGCAGATGCTCGATTTCACTGTATTAACCCGTGAAATATCGTATTTCAGGCATAAAACTTTTACTCGTGTTTTTTAGCTATTTGCTAGAGATACACCTCATTTCATGCATGAAACATGTAATTTCCCGGTGCGATTATATAAATTTATAAAGCAGTATAGGTTTTTGTAGTGAAATCATATACCTTGCATTGTTTCGTGTTTTCATATATTCTTTTAAGCAGAAGATTAAATTGATATTTGGTAAAGCCTATGCATGTGATGGGTTTTTTTATAACCAAACAGGCGTGATTGCTGTTTTGCACCGGTAGGAAATAAATAACCAAAATATTTAAAAATATTTATATTTATATATTAACAATGCACGAAGTTTGGTATAATACTTTATAGGAATTACCAGAATTGCACCATTTAGTGTACTGTAAACTTGATGTAATAAGGTTCGCAGTAACATCATCATTCACCAAACTAACTTGGGTTTCAATGAAGAGCCATTTGGCTCTGAACAACATATTTAACAATCCTACCTGCTTAGCAGGGAATAAAAGAGGGGGAATTGATATGAAAGACTATAGCGTAGACAAAATACGCAATGTATGTCTGCTTGGACACGGGGGGGCGGGCAAGACAACTCTTGCAGAAGCGATGCTTTATGACGCAAAGGCTACAGATCGTTTCGGCAGTGTTGTCAATGGCAATACCGTTATGGACTATGATCCTGAGGAAGTAAAAAGGCAAATTAGTACCGGTACATCACTGGCACCAATTGAATGGAATGGACACAAAATTAATGTTATTGACACACCAGGTTACTTTGACTTTATTGGAGAAATGCGCGAAGGTTTGCGTGTCGCTGATGGCGCAATTATTCTGGCAAGCGCAAAAGATGGTGTGGAGGTTGGCACCGAAAAAGCATGGGATGAGGTGTCAGAGAGAAAAATTCCAAGGATGGTGTTCATCAGCAAAATTGATGAAGAAAATTCAGACTTTTTTAAAGTCTTTGATCAATTACACGATAAATTCGGGAAAAATATTATAGCTTTTGAAATTCCTATTATGGAAAAAGGGGCGTTTGCTGGCATTGTAAACATATCAACAATGAAAGCAAAGCGTTTCAGCGAAAAAGCTTTTGTTGATGTTGATATTCCGTCCGATATGCAGTCCTCTGTCGAGAAATACCGTGAAGGCATTATTGAAGCAGTTGCCGAGACAGACGAAGATTTAATGGAAAAGTACTTTGCAGGTGAAGCATTTACAGATGAAGAAATTTTATCCGGGCTTCAAAGCGGCATAAAATCAGGGGATATAATACCGGTATTTTGCGGCTCTGCGGTAAACCATGCGGGTATAAAACTGCTTATGGATGCTGTAATTCAGTATATCCCTGCATATAGTGAAAAAGGTAGCATTGTTGCAAATAAGCCGGACAGCGACGATAAGGTTGAGCTTAAGACTGAAAATAACGAAACATTATCAGCACTTGTGTTTAAAACAATTGTTGACCCGTTTGTAGGCAAAATATCCTATATAAAAGTAATGTCAGGGGTTCTGAAATCAGATACCACAGTGTATAACGTTAAAAAAGACAAGTCTGAAAAAGTAGCACAATTGTTTTTAATTAAGGGCAAACAGCAAATAAACACTTCTCAGTTGGTAACCGGTGATATCGGTGCTGTTGCCAAGCTCGCTGTTACCGAAACCAATGACACACTCTGTGCGAAAGAAAAGCCGGTTGTATTAAACGGAATTAATTTTCCAGCCCCCATGCTTTCAATGGCGGTTCTTCCGAAAACAAAGGGAGATGAAGAAAAAATAAGCTCAGGTCTCACAAGGCTTATGGAAGAGGATCCAACCTTTAAGGTTGAGCTGAATACAGAAACAAAGCAAATCCTTATATACGGAATAGGAGATCAGCATATTGACTTAGTATTAAGTAAGCTCCGCGCCAAATTCAAGGTTGATGTGGAGCTAGCTGATCCTAAAATACCTTACCGTGAAACCATAACAAAAAAAGTAAAGGTTGAAGGAAAACACAAAAAGCAATCCGGTGGTCATGGACAGTTCGGTGATGTTTGGATCGAGTTTGAGCCAGGTCCAACAGAAGATCTTGTTTTCGAAGAAAAGATATTTGGCGGCTCTGTTCCAAAGCAATATTTCCCTGCAGTAGAAAAGGGGCTTAGAGAAAGCATTGCCAAGGGTGTTCTTGCGGGATATCCGGTGGTTAATTTAAAAGCAACATTGTTAGACGGTAAATATCATCCTGTTGATTCTTCCGAAATGGCATTCAAAATTGCTGCCAGCCTTGCATATAAAGAGGGTGTCATGCAAGCTGGTCCTATTTTGCTTGAACCTATATCGCGTGTTGAGGTTTTAGTTCCAGACAATTATATGGGTGATATAATTGGTGATTTAAACAAACGCAGAGGACGTATTTTGGGCATGAATCCTGTTGCAGGCGGATTACAGCAGGTTGTTGCCGAGGTGCCTGAATCTGAAATGTTTAAATATGCAACCGATCTCCGTTCCTTAACCCAAGGAAGAGGCTCTTATACTATTCGCTTTGAAAGATACGAAGGAGCACCTTCACAAATTGCTGAAAAAATAATTGCTGAATCAAAGAAAGAGCAAGAAGAGTAATTAATATATCTCATACAAAGGCTGTAGCATTTATATGCTGCAGCCTTTAACTTTACATGTGAATTACAGATGAAGAATACCAACCTCGTAACTTTATTGAATGGTGAAGCTTGCTATGTAAGTGCCGAAAGTATGGAACTTAATTCTTTAATCATCGTCTAAAAAGTATAAAAAGAAACACCGAAATATAGCAATATAAGCATAAGGTTGCAAAAAGAGTGGAGAGTATTAGGAGGTATGGAGTATGAAAAATTTCAAGAAAGCATTAACAGCAGCATTATCAATACTTTTAGTTTTAACAGTTTTAAGCAGCTGTAGTTCAAAAGTTGCGAGCAGTCCAGAAACATATACAACAAGTGCGGCAACAACTCGTAATCAAATGATGGAGTATGATGGTTCTTCAGGCAAAATGGATGTTGCTTTTTCAGAAGATTCGGCAAGCAATGAAAAAGGAGCATTATATTCGAAAGCAGAAAGCGAACAACAATCGGGAATAATCGGAACTGGATATACAGGTACAAATGTCAATACAGGCACAAGTCTTGATATTATTGCCCAACGAAAGATAATCCGGAATGCTAATATTTCTCTCGAAGTAGATGATTTTTACAAGCAGTATGGAAACATACAGTCAATGATAAACGGTATCGGATATGTGCAGGAAATCAATACCAGCAGACAGTATTATAGTTTTAAAGACGAGCAAAGATCAAGGATTACAGGGAATATAATAATCCGCGTAGATGCAAAGCAATTTGATAATATTGTAAATGGTATAAAAGGTCTTGGCGATATTACAGATGACAGGATTTACACAAATGATGTAACAGATCAGTTTTTTGATACTGAGGGGCGCCTTAAGATACTTAAAATAGAATATGAGTTTCTTGAAGAATACATGATGTCTTTGAAGGATCCGGACTCTATTTTTAAAACGCGTATGCGTATGACCGATCTACAAACTGAAATTGAGCGGCTATCCGGCACTTTAAATAAATGGAGTGATCTGGTGGAGCTATCAACCATATATATAAATATGACTGAAAAATATCCCGAGGATATGGGGAAAAATAATAACACCTATTGGAATCGTCTGAAAAATGCAGTTCAAAACAGCTTAACAGGAATTGTGGATGCTCTTGGAGACCTTGTGATATTTATAATTGAAGCTATCCCAACACTGGTCATATTGGCTATAATAGGATTTACAGGATGGCGCATAGCAAAACGATATATTCGGAAAAAACAGAAAGAGCCTGTGAGCAAAGAGTGAACCCGATAAAGTTAGTATTTCAGATCAATGACAGTAACAAAGCATGTTGCGTGAACAAAGTTTTTTGACACAATTATGCTTAAATGACGGAAGAAATTGCAGAGCAATTTCAACATACCATTCAACGGGGCTAAAGATTTCAACTCACCGTTTGATAAGGAAAATGAGCATTACAGTAACAGCAAGGCGGTATAACAGTGTGGCTATACCGCTTTTTTTATATAAACATCAAATGTCACCATTCGGATGAGCTTTGCTAAGGCCTGCGCCATCTACATGAACACCGGTAATTTTTATTAATCGCAGAATAGTTAACATAAAACACAACGCTGCTTCTTTTTGATTTCTTAATAATCACTCAAACATTGCTACACATCCGACTTAAAAAGCCCATGTAATTTTAGAGATGTGCCTGGGACATGTAAACAAATAGTTACCTATAAAAAAGAACCTTTGAACAGCAACGCCAAATTTTAAAAAAGATGTAGGAGCAAAAATAAGGCTGTTAAAATGTATTAATTATGTTAAAATGGTGTCAGGTGGTGGTTGAAAATGGTTAAGTATCAATCATACAAAAGATTAAAAATCATGGTAGGCATATTGTTATGCATCCTTTTTCTCATGATTAGTTACTGCGTTTCCCATGCTAACTCTCCGCCGCTGGTCATGAAAGGCAGTACCGCCTTTCCTATAAACAGCGACTATATTGTTCTGGAAAAAGAAACCATAAACATCAAATATGGCAAAGAAAGACACAGCGTTGAGGTTGTTTTTTATTTTTACAATACGGGACCTGAAACGGATCTACAAATCGGGTTTCCGAATGTGGCCAATTACGGCAAATCTTTATATGATTTTAAGGCGTTTCAATATCCGGACAGAATTGAATACGAAGTTGAAGAAAAACCCGGCGGACAAATGCCCGGGCTTGACCAATATATGTATGAAAGAATGTACTCCTGGACTATGCATTTTGATGAGGGGGAAAGAAAGGCTCTTTTAGTCACATATCGATTTTATAATACAACAATGACCGAAAATGACGGTGGCAGTGCAAGTTATATTCTTAAGACAGGTGCCTTATGGAAAGGCAAAATAGGGAGCATAGATGTGTCAGTAGAATTTCCGGAGAAAGCCGCATACCATGAACTTACAGCATCGCCATCCGGTTATTATTACAATGGGAGCGGAATCGAGTGGCATTTTGAAGATATCGAACCTGATTTTGATCTGGATATTTTTTACCACAAGCTGGCGGATAATCTGAAGCTTGACTGGATGTATGAACCAAAGTACAACGGAGCGGTTTCTGATTACATATGGAATGACAAAATTTTTGTTGTTGATCTGTTCGAAAGATGGAATCTGGAAGAGGAATTCTATTTCAACGATCGCAGATCCGGAACTGAAGTAAAGATAGAAGCAAAGAATCTGCTTGAAAACTGCCTGCTTGTTAAAAATGAAATTCTTGCAAGGCATGGAGCCGCATTATCCGGAGAATGGGATGATTTTTTCAGGCAATTCCCTTGGTATGCGCCCGAAGAAGGTTTTACGGAGGACAATATAAAGGCCGCATTAAATGAAACAGAAAAACTGAACCTTGAGTTAATCCGAATTTACGAAGAGCATATTTTCCCTGATGCCGATGTTGAAACCATTAACAAAGGAATGCATGATTTATATGAAAAGTATGGTGATGCTTTCTTCAGGTATTATCCTGTTTTTAAAAGATTAGAAAACAGAGAAACTATTCAATCGTTTATAGACCAAAGAATTAAAGGCTGGGAGGAGTACAAACCGCTGCATTTAGGGCAGGCAAACCCCGGATTTGTTAAATCTCCCGCGATATTAAATAAAGTAGAACGTACAAATTCGAAGGATATACATAATTACGGGCAAACTGAAGATGGCTTTTCAATATTAGCAACAACCGATGACAGGCTGTTACTTAAAAAAGAAAATGTTTTTTATGAGATATATAAAAGAACAGTGCCTGATACAATGTATGAGCGTCGTCATGAAATCCCCTTCAATAGTGCATTTGTAATGAACCTCGAATTTCACGATTTTGAGATGGGGCATATCATAAAGAAATGGTGCAAGGAAATAAAAGATCTGGAAACAGGTGAAACCATGAGCCTTATCGACGATTTGCTAATTTTGCCGGAAGAGGGAGAGAAGTGTGTTTTAACGGGTTTTAACATATATGATAAGAATAATGCATGGTCTGATAACTGTAATTATCTCGCATATACGCTTGAATTGAATGGAATGCCATACCTCCAAGTTTTTGGTATTGAAAACAGGCATCTTATGAGATATCCTCTCCCGGAAGACTTTGAATTTCAGGAATTAATTATATTAAATGACGGTAGTGGTTTTCTTCGATATAATGATTCAATATTCAGTTTTAAACCTGAGAATGATTCTATTGTTTCCGTAGGCTTAACGGGGCAGTTCATAGGTTTTGATTACAACAGAGAAAGTTTAATATACATCGATCAAAACGAGATACACCAATATTCTTCCGAAAAAGGTGATTCTTTTGTAATTACTCTTCCGAAAGAGATTTGGAAAGTAGAAAAACAGGATCAAAACAATTACCTTTTATATTGCCATCCCGAATACTATTACATATTTAATTTGTCAAATCAAGCCATATACAGGTATCCGCAAATTACGGGTTATCCTCATGCATTGATATTCTCCCCGTCAGGGTTCCTTCGTCTGGAGCAGTTTTCTGATACTCCACCGGTATTAACGAAGGGTAATACAAATGAACAGGCAGACAAAACCAATGAACAGAAAGAATTGAACCTGCCGTCCACTTATCGGTATGAATGGCTTACAGACAGAGAATTAGCCATGACGGAGTATTTAAATATTCCCGAGAGTGAAGACGGGCTAACTCTTGAACACATATATGATGTGGAGAGCGAAGAAAAGCTCTCAACTCGTAGCATAAAGAAGAATTATACTGACAAGGCAATGTCTGACATTACAGACAGTTGCTATTTCCATAGTGGTAAGCCTGTACTTGCCAACGCATTGATCACCAGTCCCAAAGCATATCCGGGTTCAATTTTTTCGGGAAAGTCAGAATATAAATCAGGTGTTCCGGTGGGTATACTTGAAACAGACAATTTTACCAGCAATGTTGTATATTATAATGTTTGGAATAATAGTATTGCTACATATAACGTGGACAATAAATACCTCGAATTAATTGAGGAAACCAAAGTTCTACCTTTCGGGTTTATTGTTGACTCCGTTGTATATATTGATGAAGCAAAACAAGATACTTTGCTGGAAAAATGCTCTGCATTTGTTTCGGTTATTGAAAAGAATGGAGATAGCATAAAAGTAAAAATAGCCAACATCCTTGAAGGATGGATAGATATAGAGGATCTTGTTCCCGGTTTTGTCTCCATAGATAAAACACAAAATATAAGCCTGCCACCGGAGGAAGATACACCTGATGACTCCACTACAGATTCAACATCTGCTCCCCAATCGGATTCTACTGATGCCTTAGATACCGAAGACAATGAGGACAGCGAAGCAATAGAAGCAGTGAAAATATCTTCTGAATATAATAAAGTTATATTAAGGGGAGGTATATATGTTATAGCTATACTCCTAATTATTGCGGCTGTGGGTATATATTTAGTAAATAGAGAAAAGCGTAAACAAGAAAAATAGTAATTCACGAATCCTATATGTAAGTTTTACGAAATCTACTTGACGGTTATGTCTCCTGATGTTAATATTAAATTAGCTGATATTATCACTGATAATATCAGTGCTGATATCATTCTAAATCTAATATTTTTTACATAGGGAGACGGTCAAGATGAATAATACCGCATACAATGAAGACTTATATCTACAATGCCTAAGTCAGGAGCTGGTTCCTGCAATGGGGTGCACCGAGCCCATCGCAATTGCATATGCAAGCGCTTTTGCCAAGGATGTTTTGGGTGAAATTCCTGAAAGGATTGAAGTTCACGTAAGCGGGAACATTCTTAAAAACGTAAAAGGCGTTATTGTGCCAAACACCAATGGGCTAAAGGGTGTAAAGACTGCAGCTATAATAGGTATGCTCGGTGGAAATCCCCAAAAAGGTATGGAGGTTCTTGCCGATGTCAAACCTGAACATATATCGCAATGCGCTGATTTACTGCAGAATAAAGACATATGCTCAGTTCACCTGCTGTCATCCCAGGAGAAATTACATATAGTTGTTAAAGCATACAGCGAAAATTCATCGGTATTGGTGGAAATAGTTCATACACATACGAATATCATTCGTGTAGAAAAAAATGGTGAGGTTGTTGAAGCAAAAAACTATTCACAAGATGAAAAAACAGACAGCGAAAATAAAGAATGCAATATGACTTTACAAGGCATATATGATTTTGCAACTAAAGTGCCCCTTGATAAAATTGAACCTATAATTAAACGTCAGATAGATTGTAATCTCTCAATAGCAGAAGAAGGCCTCGAAAACAGCTACGGGCTCTCTGTCGGGAAAACCATGTTGGATGCCTTAGGCGACACTCCCGAGGTGAAAGCTTGTGCTTATGCAGCGGCTGCTTCAGATGCTCGCATGGGAGGCTGTACAATGCCGGTCGTTATAAACTCTGGAAGCGGCAACCAGGGAGCAACCGTTTCTCTTCCTGTTATAGTTTATGCAAAGCATTTAAACTGCTCGGAAGAAAAGCTGATCCGCGCACTTACCCTTAGTAACCTTACAGCACTTTACCAAAAAGCTATGATTGGAAGACTTTCAGCTTATTGCGGAGCGGTATCCGCAGCATGTGGAAGCGGAGCGGGTATTGCGTATTTGCAAGGGGCTTCTTTCGAATGTATCGGATGGACTATAAAAAACACACTTGCTAATGTTGCGGGTATGGTTTGCGATGGTGCAAAGGCTTCCTGCGCTGCAAAAATATTCAGTTCTGTCCAAGCCGCTTTGCTTGGCTATAAATTGGCATCATCCGGTAAGGTTGTCCAGGGTGGGGATGGCATAATCCTAGATGATATAGACAGCACAGTCGAAAACTACGGAAAACTCGCCCATGACGGCATGTATGAAACAGATCAGAAAATACTTGAGCTTATGATTTCATA
>DAIPML010000395.1:0-1942 GCA_036768735.1 Clostridiales bacterium
TCTTCCTTGGAAAGGATGTTTCCGCCATTATCATAATTGTATTTTATAGTCTTATTAATAATCTGATTGTTTTCACGGGTTAGCTGGTTTACGGCATCATAGAAATATTCTATTGTTTTCTTATTTTCAGTATCTTTATCATAGATGATAGTCTTGATATTTCCGTTATTATCATAGGTATAGTCAATCACCTTATTATTATTGCTAATTTGGCTTATCCTGTTTGAGGTAGTGCTTTGTTCGCCTGCTTTATAGGATAATATACTATTTAAGATTTCTGTTTCTCCAACCTTTACTGTTGAGGAATTCAGTCTTCCCAGAGTGTTATTTTTTCCTGCCTCATTATAGTTATAGGTTACACTGCTATTTACACCAAACAGCACTTTTGTAAGGTTCTTAAAATCTCCGTATTCATATCGCGTAAGATACTTTTGACTTGCTAAGTTCTCTTCAATTTTTGTAAGCTTGCCCGCATTGTCATAATCAAAATAGGAATTCCAGTCCCATGTATCGTAGATATTAGTGAGCTTTCCGGAAAAGTCATATACGTATTTGGTATATAAGCCAATATTGTAATCACTGACATGTGAAAGGTTGCCCTTGGCATCATAGTAACGCCGTTTATGCTCAATAAGCTGATAGAGCGTACTGAGATTGGGCAAGCGGAAATAATCAATGGGCAAAGTCAGCAGAAAATCACCGTCGTGTGGAGGTTCTGCAGAAATATTAGATGAGAGAAAGTTCAGATCAGCCATTTCTTGGATCTTTAAAGTAAAGGATCAACCTTCAAACATAAAGACTTTTTCTTTTGGGTTGGTAAACTCGGTAGGATTGCAATATGGCTCCTCGCTTTCCCACTTCTGATGGAAACGAATAATCATGGAATCATGTAAATGTAACGAAACAAATACCATAAAGTGTTTTTGAGGGAAGTAATATTTCAGATTGCTCAATAATGCTTTACCTAAGTTCTGGGCGATCGGAATTAATTTGTCGAATTCATCAGATTTAATATTATTTAACAGATGTATATGATTTTCAGATGCTTCAAACCCTGTTTTGTCCCTAATGTCTTTTAAATTGTTGCAATTGCTCTGCTTGAAAACTACAAATTCATTACCGTCACAGGCGAAAATACTTTTAAACTCTGACAGATTAGAAAATAGTTCAAAATATTCAATACGCTTCATAGTTAATTACCTAATAACCCAAAATGGTTAATCCTTTCGCTATTGCCTTTACAACATCTGGCTTTCCAAGTAATTCCTGAATCGCCTTTGGTGCCAGTTCACCATTTGAAGAACCAATTCTAAACGCTTCTTCAGCAACATTGTAATAGTATTTTACTCCGCCTTTTTGCAAATGAATTTGCCCGATGCGGTTACCGGGGTTTTCCACATCAATTCTGAACCCACTTTTCCCACCTTTATTAGGTGGTGGTGGCGTAGCGGCTGTCGATGCAGAATTTATCAAAGCTAAAGCATTATTTAATGCTTTGGCTTGAGCTTTACTAACACCATAATAAATCGCAGCAACAGCCACGGTACCCAAAACAACCCATCCAACAGGGTTCCATGAGTTTGCTCCTCCGGCAGCAGCCCCAGCAGTTAAATAACCACCATAGGCACCAGCAAAAGCCAACCGGGCAAATTCTCCATATGGATCATTGTAAATAATCGGATTGTTAAGGCAATAAGCATAGAGATTCGTGGTCAAAATGCTATCACCAAGATGTTCCACCATTACACAAGTATCATCAGCATTAATAAACCTGCCCGCCTGTGGGTCATAATATCTCGTGAGTAACGAATATAAACTAGTCTCGGTATCATACCTATATCCTCTATACCTGTAGGGATTCTTCACTCCAAGGGTTGATGCCAGCGAACCTATTGTTGAAATTAACTTGCCCCAACTGTCATATGTATAGCGTACAACCTCT
>DAIPML010000055.1:0-6161 GCA_036768735.1 Clostridiales bacterium
GCCACTTATAGAAGTGGGGGTCTTGGTTTTTTGATGAAACACCCAAGACAGACCCGCGGACTATACTGTGATATCCTCTGAACATTAACAAAGTGAGAAATTGGAATAAAATTGTAACATAAATCAGTAGAATATGATTTATCATATATGCTACAATTAGATTAAAGAGGTGAGCAGATTATATGATTACTGGTGTAAATAACGAAAAAGAAAAGGAAATTTATCAAGACCGTAAAAGGCGGTTTTTAATATTTTTTATCATCATCGTAATATTTTGTGGTGTTTTTTTACGCCAGCTTGTTGATTTACAAATTGTCAATGGTATGGAATACTTAGACACATCAACAAAAAGGAATGTCACCAACGGTGTAATATATGCCAACCGTGGTAATATTTATGATAGATATGGAGTTCCGATTGCAGGCAACCGCATGGGCTACTGTGTTCAGTATGTTGATACAAAGCTATCCGACAAGGAGAAAAATGCAACGATCGCCCGACTTGTAGATTTATTTAGCAAAAATGGTGATAGATACATTTCTAACATGAGAACGATTTTTAGCTATAAAGAGATGGATTTTTTAATTAACAGGGAGGGCTTTGTTAACCGAATCGCCATAAGAGATGAGGATAAGGCTGTTTTGCTAGAGGCGGAGCCTAGAGAAGTTTTTGATTATATGCGTGAGAAAACTTTTAATATAGACGCACAATATACAGATGAAGAAGCTTATCATATCATGGAGCTTAGATATGAAATACTTAATAATATTAATTATGCAACTATATCCGACCCTCTTTTAATAGCAGAAGATGTATCAATCGAAACTATGGTTGCATTAGAGGAAAGAAATGAAGAGTTTTCAGGGTTTACAACATATTCAAAGCCTTTCCGTGAATATTATGACGCATATCTTGTAGCTCATGTTTTGGGTTACATGGGGAACATCGATAAAAATTATGAAAAGTGGTCAAAGGCGTATCCGGAGTTGGGATATAAACCAAACGATAAAGTTGGAGTATCTGGAATTGAGCTTTCGGAAGAGCACTCTTTAAGAGGATTAAATGGGATAGCACGAAAGGAAGTAGATACCGAGGGGCGTCTTACTTCTTACGAAGTTGAAGAATCACCCATACCGGGTCAGGATATATATTTAACCATAGATCTAAATTTGCAAAAAGCCTCTTATGAAGCAATAGAGCGTAATATTGAAATTATTCGGGAGAAGGAGCATAAGAAAAGCTTCCATGATGCCAATGCAGGCGCTGTTGTTGCAATGAATGTGAAGACCGGTGAAATTCTTGCCATGGTCAGTTACCCGTCTTATGATCCCGTGGCTTTTCTTGAAGGCAATAATGCGCAGATTAATTATATATTGAACCATCCGGATAAGATAATTATGAACAGAGCAACCAGCGGTAACTATGCGCCCGGCTCCACATACAAGCCTATAATAGCAATAGCGGGTCTGGAAAGCGGCGTGATTACAGCGACCCAAAAAATAGACTGCCCATACACAAAGACGATAGGCGGCTTGGTATGGAGGAATCCGGAGGGGAATCAGGGCAGAATAAATCTTGAGAGGGCCTTGGAGACATCAAGCAATATGTATTTTTTTCAGGTTGGGTTTACGACCGGAATTGATAATATTGTGAAATGGGCTAAAAACTTTGGTTTTGGCAAAAAAACTGGAATAGAAATAGGAGAGTCTATCGGTGCGCTTGCATCGAGGGAGTATAAGCTGGAGTACATCAAAGAAGGCTGGGTGCCTGCAGACACCTGTAATGCATCCATAGGTCAGTTATACAACGCATTTACGCCTATTCAGCTTGTAAATTATGTATCAACAATAGGAAATGGAGGAAAAATATACCGCCCCCATTTGGTAAGAAAACGAGTGGATGCATCTGGGGAAGTTTATCTAACCGAAATTGAATATCAGCAATCATCAGCAAAAGAATCCACTATTAAAGCAGTCCAGAAAGGAATGGTTGCAGTTGCGAATTCTCAGGATGGAACTGCGGTAGACATATTTAAGGATTTCCGCTCTATTATTGGTGAGGTTGCAGGTAAAACCGGAACTGCGGAAACAGGCTTGGAAGCAACATCATCTTCAAATGCTTTGTTTGTGTGCTATGCCCCGGCAGATGATCCGGAGATAGCAGTTGCTGTTGTGGTAGAAAAGGGTGTTTCGGGAGCATGGTCTGCACCGATTGCAAGAGACGTGTTGATGGCGTATTTTAACATTCAGGAACAATCAAACTAATAGCTTAAGAGAAGTGGCGAAGCCTCCCTTTTTTAAGCTTTATGTAGCAAGCATACAAGGAACAATTATTATCAAACTGTGAGGTTAAAAAAATGGACAAAGAGGAAAAAGGAATTGCATTTAAAGGAACTTCTGAGGCTTTGATTATCATAATACCGGTGGATATGCATTATGATCAGGTTATAATCCAGATGTCTGAAAAGGTAAGAGCAGCGGAAAAGTTTTTCCGTGGTGCAAAGCTAAAAATTGTATACCGCGGTAAGATTTTATCAAAAGACGAAGAAGAGATGCTGGCTAAGGTAATGACAGAAAATAGCGGAGTTATCATTGAGAGCATAAGGCACGAAGAGAACTCCAAGGTCGTTGAAAGAAAAAAACAAGCCAAGCTGTCAGGTATGCCGCTTAGAAAGATATTTTTTAAGGAGCTGGATGAGGGGCCTTGCAAGTTTGTTAGAGGTACTATCCGAAGCGGTGTCAGAGTGATGTTTGAGGGAAATGTTGTTGTGTTAGGGGATGCAAACCCGGGTAGCGAAATTGTAGCATCGGGAAATGTTGTGGTAATGGGCGTTTTGCGCGGAATGGTTCATGCCGGTGCCGACGGAAACAGAGAAGCAATTGTTGCTGCTTTAAAGCTTTGCCCAACTCAGCTTAGAATAGGTGATATAATTACAAGGTGCCCGGATACATCGGGAGAAACCAGTCTACAGCCGGAGGTAGCAATGATAAAGGATGATATCATATACGTAGAACCGTTGGGAATTCATCCCTGAGCGCATGATTAAATTTAAATCTGTTTGCCTGTTTTATTGACAAGCAATACAAAAACCGATATAGTTTTAATAGGCTGTTAATGGGCTATAGGTTATGAGACACGGGATTTTTCATAATATGTTGAATTAGTAATTCAACATATTTAAACACAAATTATGCATATGCCATTTGTTTTGGCATAGCCCTAAACAGGTACATGTGCAATATAAATTGAAAAAGTAACAGTTGACAAATATTTTCAAACATAATTAACTTCTTTCTCAATTTATATGATAAAAAGCAAAAGAAAATTGGTTCTATATAAGGCGGAGGATTGGATATGGGTGAGGTTATAGTCATCACTTCCGGTAAGGGAGGCGTGGGCAAAACAACAACAACTGCAAATCTTGGCACAGGGTTGTCTTTAGAAAAGAAAAAAGTTGTGCTCATAGATGCGGATATAGGTCTTAGAAATCTTGACTTGGTGATGGGTCTTGAAAACAGAATTGTTTTCGATCTGGTTAACGTAGTTGAGGGTACCTGCCGTTTAAAGCAAGCATTAATAAAAGATAAAAAATTCGAGGGTCTATACTTGCTTCCTGCTGCACAAACAAGGGATAAAAATGCTGTAACTCCTGAGCAAATGATGAAGCTGTGTGACGAACTTCGTGAAGAGTTTGATTACATAATTGTAGATTGCCCCGCAGGTATAGAACAGGGCTTTAAAAACGCAATTGCAGGTGCCGACAGAGCGATTGTTATAACAACCCCTGAGGTTTCTGCAGTCAGAGATGCCGATAGAGTTATCGGAATTCTGGAAGCTAAGGAAATTAGGAATCCACTTTTAGTTGTAAATCGTGTAAGGCAGGATATGGTCAAAAAAGGCGACATGATGTCTATTGACGACATAATTGATATTCTTGCAATTCAAATAATAGGTGTCGTTCCTGATGATGAAAATATTATTATATCAACAAACCGCGGAGAACCTGCGGTGGCTGAAGGAAAATCCTTAGCAGGACAAGCCTATAGAAATATTACAAAGAGAATTTTAGGAGAGGAAATACCGCTAATCGATTTATCCACTCAAGATAAGTTCTTTACTAAGGTTAAAAAGATGCTTGGTTTTAAATCGGCTTAGGGAGGGAGTATATATGTTTGAGCTGTTTAGCAGACTAGGCCGGAAACGCTCGTCAAAGGATGTGGCGAAGGAACGGTTAAAATTGGTTCTTATCCATGATAGGGCTAATGTTTCCCCTCAGTTTCTCGAGATGGTTAAAGGGGAAATAATAAAGGTTATACGTAATTATATGGAGATTGACGAAGAAGCTCTTGACATTCAACTTACAAAAACACAAAGCGAAGAGGGTAAAGGTGTTGTTCCTGCGTTGATAGCCAATATCCCCATAAAAAGCGTAAAAAACTCCGGAAGGTAACGAGGATGTAACTTATCCCGTTGGGTTAAGATATGAATATTGCGTTTATTGCACACGATAATAAAAAAGAATTAATGGAGGCATTTTGTATCGCTTATAAGTACATTTTGAAGGATCATATCTTGTTTGCGACCTCGGGAACAGGCTCACTGCTTTCTGAAGCCACTGGTCTCGAGGTAAACTGTCTTGAGTATGGGCATCTAGGTGAAGAGCAGATTGCAGCAAGGGTTGCCTACAACGAAATGGATTTGGTTATCTTCTTTTTGTCTCCCACAAAGGATGAACACAAGCTCGAAGGTTTTAATACTATTCGGGCATATTGTGATCAGCATAATATTCCTTTCGCAACCAATCTTGCTACTGCTGAAATTCTTATTAACGGTCTACAGCGTGGTGACTTTGCATGGCGTGAGCTTGTGAATCCATCAAGCAGCAAGTAAAAGGCTAAAACCACCATAGCTTTTTCATAAGCGTCATTATAAATTCGAAAGCTCATCTAAAAGCTTTATCTGAGCCCATCTGAATGCTCATAAAAATCGTCATCTACGACCATGCTAGTCTCAGATTTATATTTAGATTTATACTCGGACTTATACTCGGGTTCATACTCAGAATCATATTTAGATTCATTCTCAAAATCGGAATCATACCTGGACTCATACTCAAAATCAGGTTCAAAATCAGGCTCAGACGCATAACCGAATTCGTTTTCAGACTTCAGCTTAGGCTTACGCTCAGGCTCGGGTGAAGGATCTAGTTCACGCTCTGACTCAGATTTAAATTCGTTCTCGTTTTGATAACTTGCTGGATAATCCCGGCATGAGCTGCTTATTTTATCAAGCTTTTTTTCAAAGTCCCTGAAAAGCAGCCATTGCTTTGTTAGATCTCTCTGCATGTTTTCCGTTATGTTTTGAAGCTGAAGTATTCTATTTTCGATTTTTTTAGTAAACGGGTCATCAGTTTTGTTTTCAAAATTTTCAGCGTTCGGAATTAATTTTTTTTTGTCTTTTGCTATATATTCGTTTGGTTGAAAGTTATCTAATACGGTGGCAGTTTTATTTCTATGACTTGGAGTATCCGTGACTTCCGGCGTTTCGTCATTTAACAAAGCCAACCGGTAACCGTGAGAAAAGTCGCCCGGCACCTCACTTGCATAAAAGGTTTTGCGTTCCTTTTTTAAATTAGTACTATAAGTAAAACAGGTTAATTGTCCACCGCTTTTAAATTGCATAGGAAGCTCGTCTGACCAGCTTTTACCTCCATCACGTGAAAGGCGACGCATTATATCAGAACCGCTAACTCTGTATGAATATAACAAGTCAGATTTATATATAAGTCCGGTATATCCGGATGGAGTCTGGCTTTTGTAAAGGGTTTGTACCGTTTTAATTGATGAAACATTTTTGTATAGAATTTCATATGTAGTATCAAGGTGTGCCTGGAACAGAAGATGTATTTGATTTTCAGAGTCAGAAATAGCAGATGGAAAAAGAATGTCCCCATCCGAACTGTATATTGTCTTTGGAGCATTAAAAATACTGTAGTCATCCTTCATTTGCCTATATATAAGATGCATCCTTGAGCTTCCGGAGGTTGTATAGAAAAGATGACATTTTTCATCATTGTCCAATAATACAATATAGCTTGAATCGGAACCATCTGTATAGTCAATGGCTACGGGTTTTGAAATGACATTGCTTTTTATGCTCTG
>DAIPML010000055.1:6261-14997 GCA_036768735.1 Clostridiales bacterium
GTTTTGAAATGACATTGCTTTTTATGCTCTGCATTGAAATTAAATGACGACCACTGTAACGGATCTTGTAAAAAACAAGAACCGTATCCCCTGAAATTAGTAGAGATACATGTTTTTTCCAAGGTGTTGTATCCTTACTGCTTAGTATATGTTTTATTTCAATCTGCCCATGTCTACCATGCCCGTACATGATGCTTCCATCCGTTGACTGGAAAACAAAATGAAAAAAATCATCCTTATCCAAAGTAACAGAAAAATCATTTACTGCCTGCGGGGCAAGAACAAAACCTCTTGACCAAACGTAGCTGTCGCTGAGCATTCTAAGGCACAAACCCCGACCGGATTCATAAAATACATGGTAAGACACCCCAAAACTATTTTTTAAAATTATTTGCTTTTGTTCAGGATTATACATTATATCCCTCCACCGGAAAACCTTGTCCTGTTTTATTATATTTAAAACCCCGGTACTCTTTCTAAGCTACAACCATACTATGAGAAAATCCCGGGAAATATGATTACAGAGAGTTTGATATAAAGGAAAATAAATTAATAAAAGCAATGCTCTTTATTCACCATTTTTGCCCACAATCATATTATGAAATTGAGATACTTTTGACTTTGGGGGAATGTTGTATATGAGAAGAAAAGATCAGGTTGTTGCAGGCCTCATTGATGGTGAGGATATTTGCAAGCTGAGAGAAGCTGTTTGTGTGCAGGTAGATAAAGTATACGATCATTGCAGGGATAAAGATTGTGTAGAAGATGCAGTTGTGGATTTTATTGAAGATGTACAATGCTTAATTGACAAAGCGGTTAAGGTTAAAGTAAAAGATGCTGAAGTGGTAAAGGTTTTATCCGACCTTGATGAAGTTCCTTTTAAGAGGGGATTCTTTACTGTTAATGTACGGTATAAGATAAAAGTTAAGGTTGAATTCTGCTACCGTGATCAGTTTGGTCAGCTTGTTAGCTCTGATCCGAAGGTTGGATTTGTATGGTTTAGCAAGACAGTTATCCTGTTTGGTTCAGAAGGCCAAGTCAAGATCTTCAGCGCCACTGATGCTGAATGCTGCAGCCCTAATACGGATGGAGATGGCTGTGGTGCATTAATGCAGCAAGATAACAAGCCAAATGTAACGGTAGAAGTAGCAGAACCTTTGGTACTAAATGCCAGAATTAAACGCATACGCTGCCATCATGTAAATCCTTGCAGCCTCGGAGAAAATGAAGAGTTTGACGGTTTCGTTGAAGGCAGACCTGGTGCGCCGACCAAACGTGTTGTCGTTACAATTGGGATTTTCTCAATTATAAAACTAACACGACTTGTTCAGCTGCTGATTCCTGCATTTAACTTCTGCTTCCCGACTCAGGAATGCATTGCATCTACCGACGAGAACCCATGTGAACTATTTGAGACAATTGATTTCCCATTTGATCAATTTTTCCCGCCCCAGATATTCGATTTCCCTGTTGAATCAGAAGAGGAAGATGATAAATGCGGCAAGCATGGCAAAAAATAGTTCGCAGAACAATTCTACAAAAAAGAGGGTAGGTTTATGTCCATGTTAATAAGGACATAAAGTGAACCATGGGTAGTTCGGCAAAGGCAGACAGCAAATTTAGCTGTCTGCCTTTGCTGTATTACAAAAACTTTCTCATCTCCTTAGTCAATTAAATATTAAAATGACTATAGCTTGTTAAATGTTGTAATGCAATGTTAGTTGTGGTACAATGGGAACATAAGTTCGGGTAGTGATATTGATTACAAGCGCAAGTAAAGGAGACCTTATGACCGAAGATGAAATTATCCGCCGCCGTATGCATGGGCTGTATTTATCACGCCTGTGCGGCGACCTTATGAAGCTGGCGCATGAGCTGCTCGGTTTACATTGCTGGTTTCACCGCAACGTGGTATTCTCTGCACTCATTCGCGGTGCGGATTTGCAGGGTTGGAAAACGGTTCTGACGAAAACGTGGGTTCACCATGCGTTACACGGGGTGGTCTATGAGGATTTACCAGACTTACTGACACTGCATACCCGCAATGACCCCCTGAGCGATTTTGAAATTGAGGTAATACGCTATATGGAGGACGGTGTGTTCTCCCGCGCTGAATTTCGGCGATTATTTGCGGGGCAGTATGATGATCAGTTTATCGACAGAGCCTTTAGTCCGTGGGGTGGTGTGTTTGTGGGCTTGGCGCAGAGAGGGCTTGTGGCGTTCCGGGACATGACCAGCCGTGATTTTGACCTAATTAGCGCGGAACCAACGCAAACAAAAGACGAAATGCTGCCCATTTTGCTCCGCCGCTATTTTGAAGTCTACGGTCCTGCAACACTCGCTGATGCAGCTTGGTTTTTGGGACTTTGGAAGGACGATGCTAAAAGGCTTACTACACTATCTCTCGATGACCTATGTCACTTTGAGCTTAACAATAAAATATACTACTATTATGCTGACACCGGTAATATGGCAGATATACCTGAAATCACGCTGCTTTCGGGGTTTGACCCGTTGATAGTGTCCTATACTGATCGGAGTGCGGTCATGCCGCTCGAATACAAGAGCAAAGTCATCATGAAATCGGGCATTTGCTTACCGACAATCGCTGTGAACGGGCGCATTGCGGGTATATGGAACATCAAGAAGGGAGAGCCTACCCTTGAGTTTTTCGCTAGGCAGCCGAAGCGCATAATGAGCAAAGCTTCTGAGTTGGTAGACTCCATGAGTTGGCAGGTAAAGCAATATATATAACATGAGAATATGTTTGACTGATTTCGTTTAAACGAATATACTATATATAGTTTATTTTAAGTAAATTTATCGAGGTGTTGTGTATGAATGGCTATATTACGGTTCAAGAAGCTGCTAAGAAATGGGGAATTACTCCGAGACAAGTTCAGATTCTTTGTAAAGGAAACCGTATTGAAGGTGCAACACGTATGAGCCGTATTTGGATTATCCCAGAGAACGCTGAAAAACCGACAAGTGACAAACGAAAGATAGGTAATGATTATGCATGATATTAATAAATTGCAGGTGCTCGTAAATCGTTTTGAAGCTAACCTTTTTCATTACAAGGATAATAAAAATGCTTATAATGAGCAGTCATGTCGTATTGAATATATCGACCCCTTGCTAGCATTACTTGGTTGGGATGTAGCGAATACTAAGGGATTAGCACCACAATATCGTGAGGTCATTACAGAAAATTATTCAACACGATCAGATAGACCGGATTATTCCCTCACTTTGCGTGGGGTCACTAGATTTTTTGTAGAAGCAAAGAAACCTTCTGTTGATATTTCCCGCTCCTCAGATTCAGCGTTACAGGCAAGAAAATATGGTTGGAACGCAAATCACAAAATAGTAATATTAACAAACTTTGAGTATCTGATTATTTTTGATACTACCTGCGTTCCCAAGGAAGGCGATAATTATTCATTTGCCCGATATCGGACATATCACTATTCAGAGTATATTACTAAATTTGATGAGATTTTTTCACTTATATCAAGAGATTCTATATACTCTGGTGCTTTCGATAAATATTTTAATAAACATTTTCCAGGAACCGGGAATCAAAAGCAACAGGTTGACGATTTGTTTCTCTCGCAGATAAACCAATGGCGTGTGTCATTAAGCAATGAGTTGTATTCTAAATATGAAAAATATCACTCGCTGGATGTGTTGAATGATGTTGTTCAAGAATTTATCAATCAGATTGTTTTTTTGCGTATTTGTGAAGATAAGAATCTCCCACTCTATCATAAATTACATGACACCATAGATGATCTGGAACAGATGCAAATAAAACTTGAAGAATTGTTTCGTGCTGCCGACAGAAGATATAATTCGGGAATGTTTTCTGGAGAATCCATTGTTTTTGACTTGAACAGCGAAGTTATAATAGATATGATAAAGGGTTTATATTATCCACAAAGCCCTTATTTATTTAATATTATTGAGCCTAACATGCTTGGTAAGATTTATGAGGTGTTTTTAACCGAGCAATTAATTATTCTTGATGATGGTTCAATTGGATTAGGTAGAAAAAAGGATTGCGTTAATCGTTCTGTCGTTACCACACCAACAGAAATTGTAAAATATATGGTTGAGAAAATGATGTCTCTTTTATGTGCCGATAAAACCCCAAATGAGTTGTTTTCCATCCGAATTGCGGATATTGCCTGCGGATCGGGTGTATACCTTGAGGAAGTGTTTGAGTATTTGCAAACATACTGCGTTAATTGGTATTTAAAAAATGATGTCTCACATTTGATTGAGATCGGACATGGACGGTATAAGCTGCCATTAGAAGAAAAGAAAGAATTACTCTGCTCCTGCATATATGGTATTGATATTGATATCCATGCTGTTGAAGTAGCAAAGTTTTCACTTCTTATCAAACTCATTGAAGATGAAACTGCACCATCTGTTGCTAACACCATGCCTATACTACCGGATTTAAGCTATAATATTTTTCACGGGAATTCGCTAGTTAGCGATGAAGAATTGCGTAATCTTCATGTTCCGGGAGAACAGCTTGTGGATTTAGTACCATTCAATTGGAATGAAATGAACCTTGAGGGATTGTTCGATGCAATTATTGGGAACCCACCCTATGTGAGCACAGAAGGAATGCATACCCTTCTTCCCCCTGTGGAAATTGAAATATATAAAAAGAGGTATACTTCTTCATACAAGCAATTTGATAAGTATTTCATTTTTCTTGAACGAGCAATACAAAAGGTCAAAAGCAAAGGCTACATCAGCTATATTGTACCAAATAAGTTCTTCAAAGTAGGAGCAGGAGAAAAACTCCGACAGTTGATTGCGAACCAGAAATATCTGGTTAGTCTTGATGACTTTGGTGATACTCAGTTATTTGAAGATAAAACCATATACAGTTCGATAATTTTAATGCAGAAGAGTGAACAAGCGGAGTTCCTATATTCTAGTGTCGATTCAGCTAACGCACTTTGGGCAGGTGAAGAAGTCAGTACGATTTCTCTTAACACTGCGACACTGAACAAATTGCCTTGGCGATTAACAACAGATTTTAAGTTTTTATCATTGCTCAAAAAGCTAGATGAAGTTTCTGTTCCGCTTACAAAACATGTTGAAATATATAACGGTATTCAAACTAGTGCAGAAAGACCAAATCCTGTCTATTGGTTTTCTTCGGATAAAATTTGTGGAGAAACAGCAGAAATATTTCAGATTGAGAAAGAAGGCAAAGAGTATAGCATAGAAAAGGCTATACTAAAGCCTTATTTCAAACCAACTAAGCAAATTGAAAAGGGTTTGAATTCATATAGTATTCTTAGAACAGATAAACTTATTATTTTTCCATATGATCAAAATGGTCACCTTATCCCAATTGGTGTCATGAAAGAACGTTTTTCAAGTACATATAAGTATTTGCAAGATCACTATGATCGATTAGTACCGAAGTGTGTTTCTAACTCAGGCACAAGAGATGTTCCTAATGCTACTCCAGATACATGGTATCAGTATGGAAGGACACAAGCGTTAACAGCTTTCATAAATACTCCTAAACTTATAGTTGGTGTGCTGAGCAAAAGCCCGATGTATGCTTTTGACTCTCAGGATATGTTGATTGCTTCAGGTGGTACTGCGGGGTACTGTGCAGTAAAGCATAAAGAGAATAGTCCGTATGCATTAGAATATATACAAGCATGGCTGTCTAATCCGTACACTGAGCGTATCCTTCAAATTGTTGGTAGCGATTTTGAAGGTGGTTTCATTGCAAGAGGAACATTTGTACTTTCAACACTTCCTTTTGTCGAACTTGATTTTAATGTGCCTGCACAAAAGTATATTTATGATTATGTAGTTACAGCAACACGTGAAATCTACAGAATAAATGAAACATTAAGATCACACAAATCAAAAAGCATAAAAAGTGTTTTGCAAAGAAAAAAGGATAATCTTATTACTGAAATTGAAGCAGCGATTGCTAGAGTATACATGCTTGAGTTCTAAAGAGAGGTAAGAATTAATGCGACTAAAAAAGGATAGCACTGAGCAAAAGTTAAGAGGTGCATACTACACTCCATTGCAACTTGCTAATGCGATGGTGAGGCTTTTTGTCTCCGAAAACATATCCAAAGTATTAGAACCGAGTTGTGGTGATGGGGTCTTTCTTGACAGTCTAGCGGAAAATGGATTGTTGCATAAAATCAAAGAACTTACTGCGATAGAAATCGAAGCTGCAGAAGCTGAAAAGGTAAAAAAACGTTATGCCGCTAGCAAATCTATAACAATTCTTCATGAAGATTTTTTCGATTTTTATAAGCGTTGTTATGGTCGAGAAAAATATGATTTGATATTAGGAAATCCTCCGTACATACGCTATCAGTATCTGACTGAAAATCAACGTGATATACAGTCTCAGATATTGAGAGATCATGGCATGAAATCCAACAAGCTTATCAATGCCTGGGTTTGCTTTCTAGTAGCGTGCGTTCAAATGCTGGCGGATAACGGGAAGATTGCTTTTGTTATACCAGCGGAGATTCTTCAAGTAGCCTATGCTGAGGATTTACGCCTGTTCCTTTCCAATCAGCTTTCACATATAACTCTCATAACTTTTGAGAAACTTGTTTTTCCGGAAATTGAGCAGGAAGTTCTCGTGTTTATAGGTGAAAAGGGTGGCGAAGAAAATGGTATTCGTATTGTAGAAATGAATGACTTGCGTGGTTTTGACACACTGGACTTGCATAGAAATGGATATCAAAAATTGCATCATGTAAAGGAAAAATGGACCAAGTATTTTTTGTCAGTCGACGAAATTAAATCCATTCAGAATATTCGCGCTGATAACCGATTCGTTAAATTTTCTGATTATGGTCTAATAAATGTCGGTATTACTACAGGTAATAATGATTATTTCTCCATAAATAAGAAGACCGAAGATTTATTTGATCTTCAATCTGTTACATTGCCATTGATAGGCAGAAGTTCGCATGCACACGGAATTTATTTCACTGAATCCGATTGGCAAGCTAACGTCATGGCGAACAAAAAAGCGATGCTTATAAGCTTTCCCGAAATCCCTTTTGAAGATTATCCAGAATTACATAAGAAATATATCAAAAAAGGTGAAAATGCCGAGAAACACAAAGGTTATAAATGTTCCATTCGTGATAGATGGTATAGCGTTCCTTCGATTTGGATACCAGACGCTTTCTTTCTGAGGCGGAACAATCTTTACCCGAAGTTTGTACTCAATAAATGTAGGGCTGTATCCACCGATACTATGCATAGGATGAAGTTCAACGAAGGCGTCGATGCCGAAAATGTATTGCTTTCATATTATAACAGTATTTCTTTTGCTTTCACTGAAATATGTGGTCGTAGTTATGGCGGTGGAGTGCTGGAAATTTTACCAGGTGAAATGGGAAGCATTGTATTACCAAAGGTAGAAGGGATTGACCCTGTGTTTAGAACCAGCCTTCTTGAACGTGTTGACACCATCGTTCGCACAGACGGTAATATCGAACTTGCTCTTGATATGGTTGATAAAGAGCTTTTGGTTGATTGCCTTGGAATTGAACCTTCATTATGTAATATATGCCGACATATATGGAAGAAGCTTCAGCAACGTAGGTTGGGGCGTGGATAATGATATTGTGATTGCACCAGGTTGAAGCGCGCTACAACTTTCTGGGAAACAATCATAATATATAATCCGTGTAGAGCGAGGCTGGTTGAATATGCTTCCACAAATTAGAAGGTTTATATGAACATGTGTAAGAGAATCATTTTTCATATTGATGTGAATTCTGCATATTTAAGCTGGGAAGCGATTGAACAGCTAAATAAAGGCAGCAATATCGACCTGCGCACCATTCCATCTATAGTTGGAGGTGATCCAGCCAAAAGGCATGGTATCGTTCTGGCTAAATCTGTTCCGGCTAAAAAATTCGGTATTATTACAGGAGAACCTGTTTTTCAAGCGCTAAAAAAGTGCCCAAATTTAACAATTGTTCCACCAAGTCACGCTGTTTACACCAAACAATCAAGGGCTATGACCGACCTTTTACTTTCTTACACACCTGATCTTGAGAAATTCAGTATTGATGAATGTTTTATTGATATTTCGAAATTAAAGCTCTTATATGGAGATGACTACATGAGCCTTGCGTATGAAATGAAAGACAGAATTCATAATGAACTGGGTTTTACAGTAAACATAGGTATTTCTGAAAACAAAATTCTTGCAAAAATGGCTTCGGACTTTAAAAAGCCGGATATGGTGCATACACTGTTTCCAAACGAAATAAGGGATAAAATGTGGCCACTTCCGGTGCGGGAACTTTTTATGGTCGGTAAAGCTGCAGCAGCTAAATTTGAGCGTATGAGTATCAAAACCATAGGTGATCTTGCTAATACAAAGCCTGAGGTTTTAGAGCAGCTGTTTAAAAAATATGGGCAAATGATATGGGAATATGCCAATGGAATAGACGATTCTACGGTGCAATCAAAGGAAGCAGACCAAAAAGATATAAGTAATGAAACCACTACAGGCTTTGATATTACAGATAAGGAAACAGCCAGGCTCTTTATTCTGTCCCTTAGCGAAACCGTGGGTATGCGTCTTAGAAAAGCCGGGATGTATGCGAGGGTTATATCTGTTAATATAAAAAATAGTAACTTTGAGTCATATTCAAAACAGAAAAAGATAGACAATGCAACCCAGGATACAAA
>DAIPML010000396.1:0-1917 GCA_036768735.1 Clostridiales bacterium
TCGGATACTTTTGTTGATACCTCAGACAAAACAATTTATCGACCTGTGCGGTTGCATGTACCACAATTTACCTTGTCAAGCTGCTGGATCTTTTAATTCCTCTCGACGGAGCTTGAATTCTATTGTTCCTCTCTTAATCCAATTTTCATTTTCTTTGTTCAAAAAAAGTGCACTAACATTGGCAAGGCCTGATGAACCAGATTTAGACCAACTCATACCATTGTGTTTTTGTCTTTTGGCAACGACAAGGTCATTGGCTTTTTCACCTCGGTTACTGGAAACCCTTAAACCCAACCTTTTCCTTAGAGCATAGCAAGGAATGTAACTATAGTTTCTATCCAAATAAGCGATCAATTTTTCGATATGTTCTTTATTTCTTATCTTCCTATTGTCCAACATTTTTAAATATTCGACTGCCTTCTCAACTTTTCCAAGCCAGAGGAATTGTAGAATTTTTATTAAAACCTCATTACGGATTTCACGTCCCTTCATAGCCATGCTCAGGCGTTCCTGGCATTTTTTCTTCAAATGATACCAGTCCAGTATGACCCGATAAGGCCTCCACGCAAACACATCTTTGATAGCTTTTTTAATATCATCGGCTCCATCCGCAAAGAAAACGAGATATTTGTTCTCAAGTAGCCCGTTGCATAACAAAAATGAAGTGAGAATAATGAGCATTTTTCTAATACCCAGACCAGCAAGCATATATTTCATAAATCCTTGCTGGATATGGATAACGGTATTTCTAATGTAATGCCTGCTATCCTTGGGTGGTGGGCTTTTCATTCGACCGGATTCTTTTTGCTCTACAGTTCCGACATCGTCAATTGATATGTTCACACAGTGTTCATCCGACACAAACACTTCATGTATGCTTGTTTCGTCTATCTGTAGATCTTTTTCTCTACCATTGTTATATTCATCTATCACTTGGTCGATTTTTTCTTGTGATATCGATGGGATGGAAGGGTTGCACAAAACTCTATCTACAGCGTCTACATCCAAGGGGGTTCCGGTATTAATATCAAAGTTGTTTTCCTCAAGAATCTTCATCGCTTTTCCATCAATATAGTCAATGATTTTGTTACCTTCCCTCTCTACGGCATCGGACAGAGTACGATGTTTTATCTTGTTTTCTTCGTCCCTCCACCAGGCACGGTTTAGTATCTCTGTACTTTCCCGATAGGACGGAACACTGGATGCCAAACGAAGTTGCAGGTCATCATAACACGCAGAATGATACCTCTCAGTCTGTGATTTCTTAGGAAACACATCCACTTTACTGTTAAATACGGTTCTACTACCGTGTGTCACCCTGTAGGTGATAACATCAATTCTTCCAATTTCCGCTTCAACCTTATAGGGCGAATCATCAGGAGTCAACTTTCTTTCTTTTTTCGTGACTTCTGCACTGCTTTTTTTTTTGATAGTTCTGTTAGATACTCCTGTGTTGCTATCTCTGCTGCAGCGTTTCGGGCTTTTAAAACAGCCCTTTCGTATTTGTCAAAAGTCTCCCTGAAGTTATCCGGACCTTTAAACTCCTCGTATTCGGGAATTTCGGTGTCTACAATTATAGGTTTAATTGTTTCTGAACCGTCATCGTTCTTTATTTTAATAATGATCTCCATTTTCATGATCAGAGCGCCTCCGTAAAATATACTTCTGATCACCATCATAAATTATGGTAGTTTTGTAGTCCAGCACGATTTACATTGATTACCTCCAGCTTTCGTTACATTCCTTCGCATATATCTTATTTCCTATGCTTTTCATACAATTGTAAATATATTTTAAAGCATTGATGACATAGTGCAATTCTGCTAATGTTAATTTATGGTACACCTAACCGCACAGGTCGAAAAGTATTTTGTTTATGTTTTGGAAGATGCGCTGGTTCTCGGCAATGGAGTTACC
>DAIPML010000056.1:0-14686 GCA_036768735.1 Clostridiales bacterium
TATGAACAAAGGAGTATAATGTGAGTATAATTAATTAGAATTGGCTTGTCAAACCGGCAACATATGTATGAAAGTATACTTTCCTGTGCAACAAAAAAACAGTGGAGCAAAAAAACTCCACTGCTAGTGTTTTTGGTGTTACAAATACACTTCCTTAGTGTTATGACCTGCAACATCACTTAGCTATTGGTGTTGCAGGTCACATCTTCATACCTTATAAATACCCTTACTTAACATATGCCATAATCCGTCTTAGAAACCTACATCATCTCTTCCTTTAGCTTTCTCCGCAATGTAATCAGCATATTCTTGTGCTCCTGCATCAAGATATTTTTGCCTGATATCATTCAGCATCTTCAATGCTTCTTCGTCGGTATCAACATAGTATGCTGTTTTCAGCGTGGTAGAGTAATCCAGCTGCGCAGTTTTCTCCAGGTATTCTTTTCTTCCAGGCCAATCACGACCCAAATAAGCTGCGCTTACTTTATCAACGAGGACTATTGGTGTCACTTTATAATATTCTTGTACCATTAAAGCTGCCTCATCTTTTTCAGAATCAGGCTGAGGCCATTTAACATTATTTGAAAATGCTCCTATAAAGAAATTTGGAATATACCACAAGCCTTCATCTCTCTTAATCGTTCCATCTGCATCCCATTTTGTCTTTACATCAGGAATCCACTTAGGTACTCCATTTTCAATCGTATGGTGTACATTCTCAATACCCCAGTATGTAAATAATAAACCTTCATCACTGTTTACCCAGTCAAGCACCCGCAATACATCGTCCGCCTTTTTGGTTTGAGCGCTAAGGAACATTGCCGGGAATCCTGAGCGTCCTTTTTTCTCGACCTGCGCTACAGGTTTTCCGCTCTTATTCTTAAACGGTCCAAGCTTTTCATACTTCATTTCTGGGTTTGTTTTGTAAAGAGTGTTATAAAGGTCGCTAACCATAGCCTGGGCACCAAATACGGCAAGCTTTCCAACAGCCAGCTTTTCCTTACCCATAGTATCTGTATTGCTGAATGCTTCGGGATCAAACAATCCATTTTTAATAAGCTTTCTCATATACATAAGCTTATCTTCTTCATCCTTTGAGAATATATAGTTTATAACTTTCCCGTTTTCAAATCTGTATCCCGAGATATTGTAATCGGTCCAAAATTCAAGAAATCTTGTATGATCCCAGCCGTTATGCAACGTACCTGCCGGTATTACAGGTTTCCCGTTTATGTCTTTAAATCCTCCGTTCTTAATATCCGTAAGAAGGTTATAAAGCTTATCGGCGGTGTCGATATCTTCCGGTTTTACATTCAGAGCATTTAAAATATCTCCGCGTGCATAGCAGCCGTATGTAAAGTTGGTGATACTCTCAACAGTTCCGTCAGGAGTCTGCTGCGGGATTATGTATGTCTTCCCTTCAAATTCCGGTGGGTGCAAATCAAATTGATAGAAATCCTTTGCAATACCCACAGTGCAAAGTTTTTTTACGTTCGGATATTTGTCAAGATACTCATCTATCGCTAATAACTGTCCTTCAATAGCGCCTTTTTTTATTACAGCGCCTTCCCCGCCTGTTGAACTCCAGTAGGGAGCATTCACAAAGTCCGGCATAGTTCCCGAAGCAAACATAAGGTTCAGCTTCTCTACTTCACTGGTGGTTAACGATTCCATTTTTACTATTACACCGGTCTTTTCTGCTAAATATTTTGCTATGGGGTTATTTACCTGATCCTGCGGAAAAGCTCCTCCGCCCCCATTCCAGCAGTGTAAAAAAGTCACTTCCACTGGCTCGGCAGGTTTTGCAGTAGTCGTTCCAGTCTTTGACCCAGTTGTAGTCTGTGTTGTGCTTGTGCCTTGATCGCAAGCAGTGATTACTGATGCTATCATTATCAGCACAATAATCAAAGAAAAGATTTTTTTCATTTTCTTCATTTCATAATGCTCCTTTCGTTATTTATAAAAAGGAAATCTCCTTTTTAGCGCAAATAATCGTTCACTCTTTTAAAGAACCTAAAAGTACTCCTTTTACAAAATATTTTTGCAGGAAAGGGTACACACAAATAATTGGTACCGTTATAATCATGACAAATGTCATCCTTAGTGCCTCAGGGGTTATACCTCTCAGCTTCATTTGTTCTTCATTCATTTGTATTATTTGAGAACCGTCGCTTCTGGCAGTCATACTTTCAAAAGATGCCTCACTTATCATCTGGTTCAGAAATGTTGCTGCAGGTTTGAGCTCAGCCTTTTGTATGTAAAATTGCCCTGTAAACCAGTCATTCCAATTACCCACACCAATAAATAAACCTATGGTGGCAAGAACCGGCATAGACAAAGGAAACATAATCTTGAAAAAGATATCCAGTTCGCTGGCACCGTCTATGGTAGCTGATTCTGGAAGGCTTGCAGGTATTCCCATGAAAAAAGTTCTTATTATAACCGCATTAAAAAAACTGTATAAATGAGGTATGACCATAACCCAAAATGTATCATATATACCGATTTGGCGAAATAAAATAAACGTTGGAATAAGTCCGCCACCAAACAGAGTGGTAAAGAAAAAGAAGAAGATAATATATTTTCTACCGGGTAATCCTTTTTTCGATAATGCATATGCCATCATTGCGCATAGTATTACCGAGCTTATTGTGACTATGACCGTTCTCATAATAGAAATTCCAAAGGCATTCATGATCTGTGGATGGCTGAAAGCTTTCTTATAGTTTTCAAGAGTAAACTCCCTCGGAAATAAATATATTCCCCCTTTCATGGCATCATATCCGTCATTAAATGAAAGGGCAAGAAAATAAATAAAAGGATATAATGCTGTTAAAGAAAATATTATAAGTATAGTATAATTAATAAACCCATAAATCCGGTCTGAAGCAGTAAGTTTTCTTACACTCATTTTATGTCTCCCCTATCTTTGATTATATATGCTTAAAATAATCACTCACCATAATGATACTTCACTTATCTTTTTTGAAATAGTATTAACCGTAACAATTAAAACCATTGACACCAGTGATCTGAATAATCCAACTGCGGTTGAATAAGAGAACTGTCCGTCCAGCAGACCAAGCTTTAGCACATATGTATCAAGAATTTCAGAGACGCTCATGGTGCTTGGTGTCTGCATTAAATATATCTGATCAAAGCCTGCACTCAGTATACCGCTCAGGTTAAAAATAAGAAGAATCGCAATTGTTGGGACAATACTGGGAAGCGTAATATTAAACAACATACGCCATCTCCCTGCTCCGTCTATTTCTGCAGCTTCATATAGATTTGGATCTATATTTGATAATGCTGCAAGATATATAATCGAACCCCAGCCAACTCCTTTCCATACACTGCTGATAATAACAAGGGGTAAGAAAAGTGACTTAATTCCCATAAAGAAAATCGGTTCAAGACCCATCTCATATCTGATATCATTTATTAAACCCGCATTAGGGGACAGAATTTTTTGAAGAAGAGTAACCACAACAACCCATGAAACAAAATGAGGAAGATAGGATATTGTCTGAACAACCTTTTTAAATCTTGCACATCTTACCTCATTTAGCATCAGAGCTAAAATTATCGGAGCAGGAAATCCAAATATAAGCTTTAAAAAGCTTATTGCAAGAGTATTGCGTAGTACTTCATAAAATTTCGGATCTGAAAGAAAATATTCGAAATACCTAAAGCCTACCCAAGGGCTGCCTATAATCCCCAAATTATATTTAAAATCTTTAAATGCAAGTAATGCCCCATACATAGGGTAATAACAAAAAGTCAGAAACCATATAATAGCAGGCAGTAAAAACAGATATATATGCCTGTAATACCATATTCTCGTCATCAACCTTTGCCATTTTGTTTTTTTAGGTGCTATAAGCGCAGCACTTTCAATGTTCATTATGTTTCCCCCAATGTAAATAAACTAGAATACCTTTTTTTTAATTATATAGGGAAACAATTTTACTGCATATGGATAAAGCTTAGGACTTGTTTGGATAAATCCGAGAATCAAAATACAGAAGAGCCCTAAGAGAGCTTTATTAATCTTTTTTTATTACTAGCTTTGCATTCCTATAATCAGTCGGTGACATACCGGTAATCTTTTTAAATACACGATTAAAATACTGTCGATCGTCATACCCAAGGCTATGCGAAATATCAGAAACCTTTGATTGCGTTTCTATAAGGAGTTGGCAAGCTTTTTCAATACGTATCTCCGTAAGATAACGTATAATATTCGTGCCCGTTTCCTGCTTAAAAACAGAAGACAGGTAATCCGGATTTATTGCATAATTCCTGGCTAATTCCCCAACCGTAATATCATTTGTATAATTACTATGTATATAAGAGCGAACCTCTTCTACAATTGCCTTGCAATCTATCCCTTCTGTTTTTCTACCGGTAAGAATGTCTGTTATCATTGTATACAGATATGAACTGATTTGATTGGAATCCTCAAAGTAATCAATAACCTCTCCGGACAAGAATTCAGGATCTGTTGCATTGTTTACACCATAATTGCTGCAAACCTTTAAAAGGCAGCTTATAACCTCTGAATAAGCTAAGCGAATATAAATACCTGCCATATCCGATGCTTCCTTTGACAGAAAGATATCATCAAGCATACCCTTAATCCCACTAAAGTCTGAAATCTCCATGCATCTTTGCAAAAGCTTAAATTTACACTCTGGAAAATTAATTGTAAAATTGCATGCTATTTTATCATAGTAAAAAATCTGATTTCCCCCAAAGATAAGTCTTTGCTCAAAAGCAAGCTTAGCTTGCTTGTATATTTCGCTTGTCAAAGTTTCTTCAATACCGCTTATTCCAATAGTCAAAGAAAGTTGCAAATACATGCTTATTTTTGAATAAATATTTCTTATATAAGCATTACAGCATTTTTTGATTTTTGCACTATCATTTCCGTAAAAAAGAATTAGAATTTGATTTATGTCCTTTTGGTTATCCACTATTATTTTTCCGCAATCACATAGAATTTCTTCCAAAATGTTTTTGATTGAAAATTTAATCAAATATAAATCATCGAAATTAAAGGGTGAATGATAATAACTGGTACTGTCCACGTGAACAACAGCCAAAACAAAGCAAAGCTTTTCGCCTGCAGTTTTTAAGCCTATTTGTTCGAGCAGCTTACTTCTTTCAAAGTTTCGCGATGTATGAAAAAACTGGTTTAATACCCGTTCCTTTAATAATTTGTCCCTGTCCCTTCCCAATACCGCTACATCCTTCGCGTTCTTTTCAGCTTCACGGGAATTTAAAAGCTCATCCATTACCTTTTTAATGGATTTAACCAGGTTGGTGTCATTAATGGGTTTTAAAATATATGAGCTTACACCCATATTCAATGCCTGCTCAGCATATGTAAATTCGGCGTATCCGCTCATTATAATAAATTTCGTTCCAGGAAAATTTTCATAGCAGTAGCGGATCAGCTGGATTCCATCCATAACAGGCATTTTGATATCTGTTATAACTATATCGGGGTTTTCAGATTCAATAATACTAAGGGCTTCCTGGCCATTATTGGCCTCACCTATCCAGCTGCATTCAACATTATTATGGGCAAGCTTTGCAATAAGCCCTTTTCTTATCAGCCTTTCATCATCCACTATCAATATCCTACACATCTAAATCCTCCCTGTTTTCTTTAAGAAACGGCAACATAATAACAACCTCGGTACCTGTATTTAACTGGCTTTTTATTGTTATTCCAAATGCGCTTCCGTTTATCATTTTAATCCTTGAATCTACATTTTTTAACCCAATGCTCCTTCTAACACTCTCTTTTGTGTTCACACTATTATGGTTTAATGATTTGTTTAGCTTAACCAGTCTATCCTGTGGGATCCCCACCCCATCATCCTTAACTGACAGATACAATATATTTTTTATAACCGATGCCGAAATAACAATTGTTCCTTTTCCCATCTTTCCCTCAAGACCGTGGTTTAAGGCATTTTCCACAACCGGCTGAAGTATGAATTTTTGTATTTTACAACTCATTAAGTCATCAGGAATTTCGTATTTTACAGTAAAACGCCCTTCAAACCTTATATCCTGGATATATATGTAGTTTTTGATATGGTTTATTTCATCCTTTAAGTGCACAAATTCGTTTTTTATGCTGTTTATGTTATAACGGAACATATCACCAAGCTTCTGGCTTATGCTACAAATATCAAAGCAATTATTAATTGCAGCTATGGCGCTGATTGATTCTAACGTATTATACAGAAAATGTGGATTTATTTGAAGCTGTAAGGCCTTCAGCTCAGCCTCCCTTTTTTCAAGCCTTTGAATATAGTTTTCGCTAATCACATTTTTAAGACGATATACCATACTGTTAAATTGTTTATCAAGAAGCCCTACCTCATCATTGCCTTCAATAAATGTGGATATAGTAAGATCTCCGTCTTCTGCTTTTTTCATTTTACCCAATAACACATGAATTCTTTTTGTAAAAATTTTCGAAAACAGCATTGTAAGGATCAACGAAATAAATAGAATTACACCAATGACGAGAAAATTAAAATTATTTAAAGAACTTATCTTAGCGTTCACCTTATGATACGGAAAAAAAGCTATCGCATCCAATTGGTATGGTGATAAGGATTTATATACCATGATTTTGTGTGTCTTTTTACTTTCCATTACACCACTTCTTATGTCTTCTACGAGCATATCCTTTAAAAATGCCGCATTTTCTTTGCTGCCATATACTAAATTTTGTTTTTTATCTAAAATCAAAACTTCCATACCCTTTTCCCAAAGCATATCACTATCAGGCTTAAAAACTCTCTCAGCAAGCAGACTGATTTGAATAATGCCCAGAGGCTTTTCAAATTCAGCCAAGTTTGTTGTTACAATGGGTTGGATAAGCATTACCAGATTCTTTCTATCTGTTGATTGTGTATTATAAAAGCAATTATAGTAATTTTTTGTTTTTATAATATCCTTGTACCATTCTTCGTCCAATACATATTCTACGCTTTTTAGAAATTCACCATCAAAGGATAAATTCTTATTATAGGAATATAATGTTATATTATAAACCTCGCCTTGGTTTTCTCCTAAAAATATACTTCTAGTTTCGGTATAGAATTTTTCTGAAAGCCGCATTATATCCATTGGGCTTTTTACATTTTCCTCTTTTAGGATATCCTGCACTACGCTATTGACTGAAAAAGTTTTTTCAATGTTATGATATAAGCTTAATTTATAATTCACATTGGAAACATATTGCTCCATAACCTGTTCATAAGAAGAGGTTATTTCATCTTTCACTGTATTCTGGAACTTATACAAATATGCGGCAGATAATATTAAACATGGTATTAATACTATAAATAAGTTTGCGAAAACATACTTTTTGGACAAGCTCGTATTATTTGCTATATTTACAAATATGCTTTTCGGGTTTTTACCCATTTCAAATATACTCCTGTTTGATCTCATTTTAATAAATTGTTGATTAATCGATACAATGCAGGATTCTGCCTAATATGACAGAAGTGGCAATATACGGATATAACGAGGCTCAGATGCCTCCCATCTCTTCGCATATTTTCAACCATTCTGGCTGAAAAATGCTTGTTGGCGTGTACCTATTTCTCAATTTCTTCCGTTATTTTATTGTTGCAAGAAAATTATATCACCCGATCCTCTCTTTGTAAATCATCATAAACTCATGGATTGAAATCAAGTCAGGAACACGCTTTTAGCTTTACGTTGGGAGTAGTGCTTCGGAGTGTGTTGCCTTGCGTCAGAAATCACCCAAGAAAGGTACGTACAAAGGAGCGTACCTGTCGGAACGCTCCTTTGACGATTATCTCTACTTTATTGCTAACACAAAATGCTGTGAAATCTTGTTACATAATGCTATATGTGAAGTGAAGCATACCTAGCATTTTTTTGCTCTGTAGCTACCATAATTTTTGGCAATTTCTATCATGCGTTCAGCGCGATTAAAGGATGCATTTGCCGGGTATTCACATCCTGTAGCCAATATAAAACCTCCACCTTCCGCCATGGCATCAATATTATTACGGCACTGGGAGTCCCATTCCTCATCGGTACCCAGAAATGCAGAAGCAGGGGTAACACAACCTATTAAAGTTGTTATATCACCATATTTATTTTTGCACTCGTAAAAATCCTCACAATCATCAGGCGGGTAAAGAAATGAAATAGCAGCAGGTTTCATGGCTTCTATTTGGGCATCAAAATAAATGTTTTGACCGCAGTTGTGAACCATGGTAAGGCAGGCTTTTTCAGTAACAACTTCAGAAAGCTCTTTCACAAACTCACTTTCCATTTCAACCCACATTTTCTTAGACATGATGGTTCCTGATGCAAAAAGAGTATCAAACATAATCGCATCAACACCTGTATCGCATAATGCGGCTACATATTCTTTAAGCGTTTCATTTATCTCTTTTTCAGCCGCTTTCACAGCATCAGGATCATCATATATATCCATGAACATGGCCTCCTGGTTGCGTAACATGGATAGAATACCGAGTGGACCAAATACAAAAGCTATTATAGGCTTTTTACCTTTTAGCTCTTTTACCAGTCGATGACAGACATCTATATGCATCATCATTCTTTCTGATTTGCGGTAATCCACCCTTTTTATTTTAGCATAGTCATCCAGGCTTTTAATAACACAATCGGAGTAATCAGGATGGGCAGCCTCATTTTCAGGGTATATGAGTTTTTGTCCCCAAGCGTCACACTCTATCGACAAATCGATGAGAGTAACCACACAGTCTATATCAAACTGTTCTGTCGATTTTATTAACGCATCAGCACATACTTCGGCATTGGTCGACCATTCTCTATATGTCGCACCTACAAGCTTTCTTGTTATACCACTTAAAATAGGATAGACGGGTACACGATCTGCTTCCTTATGAGATAATGCAGCAATAATACGTTCATACGAATTCATGGCAAGCTCCCCTTATATTAGTGTTTTTTTGTGTTTAATCAGAGTAAAACCACACGTCTCACTTTTCTGAGCCCTCTGAATAGTCACTTTACTTTATTTTAAGAGTTCGGTAAGCATTTTTCTTGCAACATCTTATTATATTTTGAAAAATTCAGCCTATTGTAACAACATCGGGAGTAGAGAATTGTTTCGAACACGATAAGGTTTTAAACAATTAAAAGTGAACCGATGATAATACCATAAAACGGTATAAGTCCATTTCGGTATTTTCGTCTTCCAATTGGTGATACATTAGTAAAAGCAGCTTGATTATTTTTTCCAAGAGAAAAGCGCTATCCCTTACGGGACAACGCCTATATCTTGCATTTCCATACCGGTTTGAGTATGGTTAAATAAGTTTCACTATTAAGATCCGCCTTTAGCAGCCCGATGTTTTTTCATGTAAAGTGAACTACCAGCTACTAATAAAAGCAGGAGGTTTTTTGTTCTATCTATTGTGAAATTATCCCTGGCAGATTGCCAATGCGTTTTCGGCAGCGGTGGCTGCATCCGCTGCATAACCATCTGCTCCTATACTTGCTCTGAAATTATCTGTTACAGGAGCGCCGCCTATCATTATTTTAACTTTGCCTGCCAAAGAGGAAGCATTTACTTTATCAACAACATTCTGCATTTCTGTCATTGTTGTTGTTAGTAATGCAGATAAGGCAATCACGTCAGCCTCATTTGCAATTGCTTCATCGATAAACTTATCGGCTGGTACATCCACACCTAAATCAATAACTTCGAGACCCTTACCTTCCATCATCATACGCACAAGGTTTTTTCCGATATCATGAAGGTCACCTTTTACGGTTCCCAAAACAACCTTTCCCTTTGCTTTGGTTCCTGACGTTGCAAGAAGCGGCTTTAATAGTTCCGTTCCAGCATTCATTGCCCGAGCTGCAATTAAAACATCAGGCACATATACTTCATTTTTCTTAAATTTACCGCCTATGATGTCCATACCATGTAATAAGCCTTGCTCCAGAATTGTTTTAACATCCATGCCTTCATCTATGGCTTGTTGAACCAACTCCTTCACCATTTTCGCCTTTCCCTTTTGCAGATTCTCGGAAATTTCCATTATAATATTCATATTAGCCACCTCATTTTTTATTCTTTCCCCCGGTTGTCCCGGTATTTTTTAGGACTTTGTCCGGTTACTTTTTTAAAAACCTTTGAAAAATAGCTTTGATCTTCAAAACCAACAATATTGGACACATCAACCATAGGAATAGATGGATCTGCCAATAATTTTTTACTCATTTCAATGCGGATATTGTTTAAATATGTGTTAAAATTCATATCCATTTCTTCTTTAAATATTTTACTAAAATACGTTGGACTAAGATAAACATAAGAGGAAACCTCATCAAGCGTTATTTTTGTCATATAATTTCTTCTGATGTACTCTAATGATTTATATATAACATCCTTATGCTTTACATTAGTCATATTGAATACCTGATCTGTGAACCTCTCCATTATCCTTGAAAGCCATGGGGTTAGTTCCTCAAGATTTTTGAATTTTTTCAATTGATTCAGGTATTGGTAATTCAACCCAAATATTTGCTTTATATCAGCACCGCCTTCAAGGGAAGCCCTAGACAGTAAAACAACAAGCTCCAGAACCCGGGAACGTATAGTTTCAAACTCATTACCTGAAGCAAAGAAAATATGACCCAAAATTTCGTTTAAAAGCTTTTGAGATAAAGGCTTGTTCCCAAGAGAGATAGCATTCAGTAATTCCTTTTCTTTTTCAATAGGATAGGCTGGTACATCATCGCTACCGCCTGCAATACTCTTTAAGTAGTGGATATATGCTGATATGTCAGCAGCTTGCTCCTGTTCTTCCATCTCCTGCTCCATTCGGTACCATGTAGAATCGGATAGATAGGAAGTTAATATTCTAAGAAGCTCTGACAAACTGTTTACCCTCTCTGTTTCTATAACAGGAAGTGATTTTGAAAAAGCAATAGCTTTTGAAAGCTGTTCGCTCTTAAGATGTTTACCAAAAAGCTCAACAAGCAAGAATTCATCCGGCTCGATCATATTAACAGGACCACCAATTATAGCTGCTTCCATTATTCCATCAATGGTTATTGGGGATGCCCAAAGCACTATACCCATTGGACAAAAAAAGACATACTTTCCGCCAAATCGTTCTGCTTGATAACTGCCATATAGATACACACTGTTACAGTCCACACTTTGGTTATTTTCTTTTCTCAAATTTTTGCAAACTTTGCAAAAATCATGCTTATGGTTAACCTTGTATAAAGTATTCCCACTATCATCAATTAATACAGTAGGCATATCGGTTGAGTTGCTGTAATACTGCAGCATTTTTATAGTTTTTTCAAGGCTTAACTCCGAATCCTGTCTCATTTTATACTCCACAATATTAAAAACGGTGCTTAGCAGTTTTTTCTTTTGCCTTTATTTTGATCATACACTCTTGACTTACAAGAGTATTGAAAAATTTTATGTTTTCTTGTAATTCCTTATACTTATCAATTTTCTGAATGCTGTTGGGGTTAATCCCGTATTTCTTTTAAACACCTTACTAAAGTAAAACGGATCGTTATAACCTACAACATCGGATATTTCATTTATTGTCAAGTCCGTATCAATAAGAAGCTCCTTACTTTTATCCATTTTAATTTTTTCTATGTATTTTAAAGGTGGTACATTTGTGACACTTTTAAATTTGCGGATAAACCGACAGACACTTAAATTGATGCTCTTGGCATAATAGCTGACGGGATGGTCATACTGGTATTCCATCTGCATTTTTAGAATACATTGCCCTATATCACTCTTTTTTAGGGGCTTTGCTCCTTCTCTCCGGGCATATAATTCTCTTGAAAGCATTGATAGCAAATTTATAAAATAGCCTATGCATACAGAATGATACCTGAAATTCTTTATATGTATTTCATTAATTATTTTTTCAAAAAGTTGTATCAGCTCAGTTTTAATTCCAACATGAAAAATGTTCCTATTCGTGAGTTCCAAGCTTTCAAGCAATTGCGCTACTGAATTTCCGGTAAAATGTATCCAATAAAGCTCTGTATTATCTTCGCCAAGATAGTAATAATCCTGCTCTTCGTGAGGTTGATATAATATAATACTTCCGCTTTCTACAGTACGCTGCTCACCATTTATTTTATAGTACCCGGCTCCGTTAACCAAATAAACCATATAATAATCCACTCTCGACCGATGAATCGATACATTTTTGCTTTGAAATTTAATATAACCACAGCTGTTAATAAAATATGGATATGCGTTTTCAAGATTGCCCTTATCTGTATCAAATTCCTTAATATGTGCGCTATTATAAATCATAATTCTTCATCTCCAAAGTGAGTATTATAACAACGGAAGCAATTGCAATACACAGTTTTATCGAGGCTAGTCGCAGGCAGTTATGTTTTGACACACCGCCTGTTGTGAGAAATAGGTACTCGCTACTAAGCGTTTTTCAACCAGAATGGTTGAAAATACGCGAAGAGGGGTTGAGGACTTCTTAGCCTCGTTATATATGTCTCGCAGCAATTTTTTACAGCTTTTCGACATTTAAATTCATGTTAATAGTTACATTATACCTTTATACTGTTGTTGTAACAATGATTATTGATTGCTTAATTTTAAAGTAAGGGGGAATCACTGATGAAGGAAAAGATACATTTGGGTTTGATTGGCTTGGGAGGACGAGGTTATGGCCTACTAACTATATTAGTTCGCATGGATAACATTGAAATCGCAGCGATTTCTGACAACTATGAGGACAGAAGGCTTAATGCCATTAAAGAAATTGAAGCTGTTACCGGAAAAATACCATATTCTACTTGTGACTACAAAGATATAATTTACATGAAAGATATTGATGCAGTTATTATATCTACATCCTGGGCAGATCACACAAATATGGCCATTGATGCCATGAAGGCAGGCAAATATGTAGCTACTGAGGTTGGTGGTGCCTATTCCATTGACGAATGCTGGCAGCTTGTAAAGACCCATGAGCAAACCGGTATTCCCTGCATGATGCTTGAAAATTGCTGCTATGGTCGTGAAGAATTAATGGTATTGAATATGGTTAAAAATGGCTTATTCGGAGAAATTGTTCACTGCGAAGGTGGTTATCGCCATGACCTACGGCAGGAAGTCGCAGATGGAAGGGAGAACAGGCATTACCGTTTAATTAATTACATGCACCGTAACTGTGATAACTATCCCACACATGAGTTAGGTCCCATATCAAAGATTCTGAATATTAACCGTGGAAACCGAATGCTTGCATTAACTTCAATAGCTTCAAAATCAAGCGGTCTTCATGAATATATCCTGAGCAATAAAGGTAGAGAAAACGATCTTGCTGATTACAAATTTGCTCAGGGCGATGTTGTAACTACTACAATTAAATGCGCCCATGGTGAAACAATTGTGCTCACTCTGGATACCACTCTACCTCGCGCATATTCCAGAGGTTTCACTGTACATGGTACAAAAGCCATGTACATGGAAGATAATAACTCATTGTTTATCGATGGTGTGCATAACAAATATGAATTCTCTTGGAAAGAACAATGGAATAATGCTGAGCAGTACAGAAAACAATATGATCACCATCTATGGCAGGATTATAAGCCTGACAGCAAGGACGGACACGGCGGGATTGATTTTCTGGTGCTTTCTGCTTTTATTGACAGTGTTGAAAGACAAGTACAAACACCTATTGACGTCTATGATATGGCGGCGTGGATGTCCGTCACTGCTTTATCTGAGCAGTCAATATCAATGGGTGGTCTGCCTGTGGCTATACCTGATTTTACTAACGGTAAATGGCTAAACCGCAAACCTTCGCCTGAGGGTGTGTATTGTTTGGATTAGATTTTAAACACATTTTCTATCTGCCAGTCAACCGGTTCCATTCCATTTTCCAAAAGAAACTTATTTGCTCTTGAAAATGGTTTGGAACCAAAGAACCCTCTATTCGCGGATAATGGGCTTGGATGGACAGACTCAATTACTGAATGATTTGAATTATTAATTAAAGCTTTTTTTCTTTTTGCATTGTTTCCCCAAAGAATAAATACTACCGGAGTACTTTTTTCGTTGATGATTGATATTATTTTGTCTGTAAACATCTCCCATCCTTTTCCTTTGTGTGAATCAGATTTTCCTTCTTCAACGGTCAGAATTGTATTAAGAAGCAACACTCCTTGCTCAGCCCACTTTCTTAGGTGTCCATTATTCGGAATGTAGCATCCGAGATCACTATTAAGCTCCTTATAAATATTTCTAAGAGACTTAGGAATTGCGACACCTAATTTTGTTGAGAATGCCAACCCGTGTGCAAATCCCCTTGTCGCATATGGATCCTGACCTAACAACACACATTTAACACTATCATAGGAAGTATATTTAAAAGAATTAAAGACATCATCTTTCTGTGGAAATATTGGCTTTGTCTTGTATTCGTTGTTGATCCAGTTTTGCAGTTTTATAAAATATTGCTTTTGGAACTCTATCTCCAATATTGATCTCCAATCATTGTCTATCAACTGAATATCCACTTTGGCGATCCCCCTATTTTCATCAAAATTCCAAGACCTCCACTTCTATAAGTGGGGGTTCCTTATTAACGGGTCG